>JAGPGB010000001.1 GCA_018056215.1 Bacteroidales bacterium
GCCATATTACCAAAGAAGGATTCATTGCAGGTCCTAAAGTATTAGAACACGTAGTAGATACTGTCATGCATTTCGAGGGCGACAAAAATTACGGTTACCGTATTTTAAGAGTTTTAAAAAATCGCTTTGGTCCAGCTCCAGAATTAGCAATCTTCGAAATGGTACAGGATGGGTTAAAAGAAATAAGTAATATTAGTGAATATTTACTAGAAACATATAAACCAGATACTCCAGGTAGTAGCATAGCTGTTGTCATGGAAGGCAATAAACCTATTTTAATTGAAGTGCAAGCTTTAGTTAGTTTTTCACCTTATGGTACTCCACAGCGTTCATCTATTGGTTATGATCCTCATCGATTGGGAATGCTACTTGCAGTTTTAGAAAAAAGATTAGAGTTAAGGTTAAATAATAGAGATATTTTCGTAAACGTTACTGGTGGCATTCGTATTTATGATCCAGCTATAGACAGTGCCGTTGTTGCCGCAATACTTTCTTCTTATAATGATAAAACATTACCTCATCTAATGGCTTTCTCTGCTGAGATAGGCCTCAATGGCGAGTTGAGATCTGTCTCACAACTACAAAAAAGAATACAAGAAACTTCTAAATTAGGTTTTAAACATCTTATTACTGCTCCTATTAAAGAAAATTCCATTAAAGAAGATGATAACTACCATATTAAATTAAATTTCATAGCCAATGTAGCAGAGCTGGCTAATATTTTGTTCGTTTGATAATTATTTTAGACTGATTAGTTTATATCCTTGTCGTGGTAAACTTATTAATTCTAAATGTGAATCTTGTTTTATCCATTTTCTCACTTTAGCTATGTAAACGTCCAGAGTACGAGATTTGAAATAATCTACATCTCCATATAGGTGCATTAATAATTCATTTTTAGTAGTTATATTATTTATATTTTGGAATAATATTTTCAATATTTCTAATTCTATAGGAGATAGTTTTATTTCTTCTTTATTATTTAAAATTAAAACATTCCTATTAACATCTAATATAGAATTACCTGCTTCTAATTTTGTAATGTTTGATTGAGGATAAACCCTATTGAGTAAAACTTGTATACGAGCTAATAAAATATCTACAGAGAATGGTTTAATGACATAATCATCTGCTCCTACCTCATAACCAGTTAATATATCTTCGTTTTGACTTTTTGCTGTAATAAAAATTATCGGTATTGATGGATTGATAGTTCTTATCTCTTTCACGAGAGTAATACCATCTTTTTTAGGCATCATTATATCTACGAGCATTAGGTGATAAAAAGGATTATTTTTATATTTTTCTAATGCAATTTCTCCATTTTCGTACCAGTCAACATCATAGCCTTTAGTTGTTAAAAAGCTTTTTAGCACATAAGCGAAATGTTTATCATCTTCTACTAATAAAATTTTATACTTCATAAATCATCATTTTTAATAGACGGAAAGTATAAATCAAAAATTGTGCCTTTATCTATTTCGCTTATCACCTCTATTTTGCCTTTATGAGCTTCTACTATTGCTTGTACATAGCTGAGCCCTAATCCATATCCTTTAGTATTATATATATTACCCGTAGATACTCTATAAAATCTATCAAAAATATGTTTTATATCTTTCTTTTTTATTCCTATACCATTATCTGCTATTTCTACAATTAAATATTTAGTATTTTGTTGTTTTATTTTTATAGTAATTTCTGGATGATCTTTGGCATATTTGCACGCATTATCTATTAAATTATAAATTACTTGTCTCAAATGTACTTCATCACCCATGATAATTGGATTTTCTATATCAAATTCTGTATGTACAGTAGCATTATAATCTTTTAAAAAAAGTTCTAAGTCTTTTAACAGATTTGTTAAAAAGCTATTTAAATTAATTTTAGTTAAATTTAATTGAATAGAGGTTTTATCTAATAGTGAGGTTTGGAGTATCTTCTCTATCAGAGTTTGCATCCTAGTATTTTCATCTTTAATAATTTTTATCATTCTGCTAGCCTCGTCTGGAGGTAAATTATTAATAGTTTCGCAAGCTATGTCTATAGTCGCTATTGGCGTTTTCAGCTCATGCGTTACATTATTTATGAAATCTGTTTTCATTTCAGATAAACGCTTTTGCCTAATTAAATTATATATTATGAAAGTAAATGAACCTAATACACCTAATATTAGTAATAACGATAAAAATAGAAAATTACTCAATGTAGATAAAATATAGCTTGTTTTATTAGGGAAATATATAATCAAATATTCGGGAGGGGCAAATAAATCACTTGGATACAATCTAAACATCATACCTTTTTGAAGCATTTCTTCAGCTGATATAGAGTCATTTTCTAGAAACATTGTTTGTCTATGAGGACTATAAATACCAAAATAGTATTTTATATTAATATTATTTTCTGCTAAAGAGCTAGCAATTAACGAATCTAATGCTTTAGCATTTATCCTTTGTTCTACAGGAATGAAATGTTTGATATTGAAAAAATCTTCCATCACATCACCTATGATGAAGCTACGTCTGAGAAACCTATCTACTGCTTGATAGACAGAATCTACTTTGAATGGTAAAGTAATATTTGGTACTCTCACCCACCCTACTAAACTATCTAATTGGTCTTTTGCCATCTCATCTTTGCTAACTGGCAAATTAGATTTATTAGATATATCTAATAATGTCGCACTATCTGCATGTTGCTTTTCAATGTTTATGATGTGTGTATCTACTTTTTGAACAAGTTCTCCATATTTATTTGTGTATATCTGCACTCTAATCCTTTCTCTACTTATATTAATCACACTGTCTGAGAGAGTAGTATCTAGACCAACATCTTTTAAAGATTTAAATAATTCTTTGTTCAGCGAATCTATGGTTTGCATTACCCTTGCACCTTTATATTTGCTCAATTTAGTTTCTAATAAATCTGCTATTTCTTGCTTTTCATATTGGTAAATGACTTTAGACATGCTCTCTTGTATGGTTTTGTCGAAATTTGCTAATGCTGCATTTATTGTTGATGTTATAAAATAATACTGTATCAATAATATACCAATGAATGATATACCTGATACTATAAAAATAGTTATTGTCCAACGTTTTTCTTTATTTTTAATTTTTTGTTTTAACATTTTTTAACATTATTTAACTTTTATTAACTTAATATAATAAATTTTTTGTATTATTTTGTAATATAAATTTTTTATATCCATTTATAAAGACATAAATCAAATGTTTTTTAGGGTTTGACATAGCGACTCTCATGAGAGTCGCTTTTTATTTTTGTAAAATTAATGATTTTTAACGGATTTGCAAAATAATTCTTGTTATCTTAATAAACTTTTATAATTTTGTAATGTCTAATTAAAAGAAAATTAACAAAATGAAAAAAATAACATTAAGTTTATTAATTGTAATTTGTCAGTTATTTTTATTTGCTCAAGAATTTGACCCTAGGTTAGAGGATCATTTTGGCAAAGATAAATTGATTTATTGGCAAAAAAATTATCCAGATAGCCTAGGATATTATGAATTTATAATAGATAATGCTTTTCTAATAATGGATGAAAATGTAGCTATTACTAATCTCGGACAAAAAGAAGTCAATGAAATAGAAATACCGAATTTCGATGAAGCCATTAAAAATCATAAGCTAATAAATATTTTTTCTCTAGGTATAGAAATATTACCAGACATGAACCAATATTTTAAAATCAAAAATGAACCATATTATTTGTATGTAAAATCAAGCAATTATTTATGGGAAAAATATTTAGCAGGTAAAAAAAATTAATTCTATGAAACAATTTATTTTTATAATATTTGCAATAATTATAAATATATCATTAATAGGACAAAATCAAACTATTAACCTAAATGCTAGCACACATAATACTAATGTATCTGTTTGTGGATATTGGTTTTATGATGATGGCGGGGAAAGTGGCAATTACTCTAATAATCAAGATAGATGGATAACTTTTTATTCTTCTAATCCTACATATTCTCACATAAAAATAGAATTCGCATCTATGAGTTTAGCTGCTGGTGATACATTGATTATTTATGATGGACCTAATACAAGCTCACCAGTATTAATAAAGTATTCGCAAGCTAATCCATTAACACCGGCTAATTCTGCTGTACAAGCAACTGTAAATAATGCAAGCGGCAGATTAACAGTTAGATTCAAAACTGATGCCACAGGGAATGCCGCTGGATGGAACTCTGCAATCGGATGTATCAAAATGTGTCAAAGAATTACACCAGTTCTCGATAGCATATTAACTGATCCCCTACCCACGACTGATTACTATATTAATTTATGTTCATATGATACTCTCACTTTAGCTGTTAAAACAGACAATTCTACCTTCCCAGATAATCATATCATTTATAATCAAACACCTGCAAATACTACTTTTGCATGGAGTATGGGTGATGGCAATACATTATATGGACCAGTTGTCAGCCATCATTATAATATACCATCAGGATATAACTTATCTCTTACTATTACAGACACTATGGGCTGCACAAATACTTTATCTTTTAGTTTTAGAGTGAGAATAAGTGATAATCCTATCACAGGTATTAATCCAGTGCCAGACATATGTGAAGGTGATTCAATAATATTAACTAGTGGAATTAATTCGGGGAATATCATTGTAGTAAATCCATTCAGTAATGTAATAACAGCTCAAGGTATTTATGATTCTGTTACTTTTATACCAGACGGTCCTAATTGTCCTGTTCAGTGTTATGGTACACCAGTTACTTTTAATCAATTCCCTAATGGAGCTACTGTACAACAAGCTAGTGACATAGAGTCTATATGTATTTCTATGGAGCATTCATTTGCTGGTGATTTATCTTTTAAAATTATCTGTCCTAATGGGCAAAGTGCCATTTTAGATTCCTATGACAATAGTGGTGGTAATTTTTTAGGACAAGCTTACGATTATTCATCAGGATGTGAATCTAATAATCCTCAGAATGCACCAGGTACACCATGGCTATATTGTTGGTCTGAGGTTTCTTCATATAGTTATCAGGGTACCTTAAATGTTGTTGATGGCTCAGGACCCTCACCTATACCAGCTACAGATACTATAACTCATGCAAATTATTTAACACCAGAAAATCCTCTCAGTGGATTAATAGGTTGTCCTCTAAATGGCACATGGAACATAGAGATTTGTGATCTATGGGGTATCGATAATGGTTGGGTATTTGAGTGGATGCTCAGATTATCTAGTAATTCTGGAGTAGCTGGCTGGCAATATACAGTTAATGTCGATTCTTTAAATTGGGGAGGACCTTATTTTTATCCTATTAATGATACTACTGTTCTTTTCAAACCAGATAGTAGTGGCACATACAGTTTCTTAGTAACAGCTTATGACGAATATGGTTGTATATATAATTCTAATATGCCTATAAATTTAAATGTAATACCAAATCCTGTTGTTGATTTAGGTGATGATACAATATTATGTAACGGCACTATATTTACACTAACTCCAGGACCCGATTTTGATGAATATTATTGGAGCAATTATTCTACGACTCCTAGCATCACAATAGATAGTGCAGGCGTTTATTCTGTGACAGCTGTAAATTACAATAGTAGTGGGTCAGTATCTTGCTCTGGTAGTGATACTATTGAGGTAAAGTATGTACCTATTGCTTATGTAGATTTAGGACCAGATTTATGTGTTACTGAAGGGCCAGTAACATTAGATGCTTCTCAATCAGGACCTGGTTTTACCTATGCCTGGTCTACAGGAGCTAATACTCCTTCTATACAGGTAAATAATTTAGGACGTTATTGGGTTAAAGTATATTATGGTGATTCAAATGCCTGTGGCGATGCAGATACAATATATGTAAAATTGCTACCTACTCCTATAATAAATCTCCCAGAAGAGATTACCGCATGTCATAATGATATTTTCGAATTATCAGCTCTACAACCTCACAATCCTAATTTATATACCTACAAATGGTCTATAGGGTTAAAAGAACCAGTATATTATGTTTATCGTCCACCTGTAGGAATTTATCCTATAGAAGTAATGGTAATAGGTTGCGATACTGCTACTGCTACTGTAAATATGACAATCGAAGATTGCACTATTTATCCACTTGTTATTGTACCTACTGCCTTCACTCCATATAATTCTGATGGTGTAAATGATTATTTCCATATTGCAGCTGATGGCATAAAAAAAGAAAACTTCTCATTTAGAATTCTTAATAAATGGGGAGAAACAATTTTCTATACAGATGATCCTGCCTTTATGTGGGATGGTAGATTTAAAGGAGAAATCTGCCCTCAAGATGTTTATACTTACAAAATTAGCTACACTACCGAAAATAATATTACAAAAGATGAATATGGATATTTTATTTTACTACATTAAACTTCCATTTTATGATAATTTTTTTTAAATTTATTACATTATTTAAAAAATTATATTTAAATTTGCATTAAATATTAAATTATTAAATATGAAAAAATTATTATTATTTTTACTTATAAATATGATTACTCTTTTATCATATTCTCAACAATTTGATTCTAGATTAGAGAAACATTTTGGTAAAGATAAATTGATATTTTGGCAAAAAAATTATCCAGATAGTTTAGGATATTACCAATTTGTCCTAGATAATGCTGTATTGATAATGGATGAGTCTGTTGTGAAACAAAGATTAGGTGGAGAGCAAGTAAGCGAGATAGAAATCACTAATTTCGATGAAGTTATTAAAAATCATAAACTTTTAGATATTTTTTCACTAGGCATAGAGATAAAACCCGATACTTATCAATATATTAAAGTAAAAAATGAACCATATTATTTATATGTAAAACCTGGCAGATATTTATGGAATAAATATCAAGCTGGTAAACAAAATTAATACATTATGAAAAGATTAAAATTATTTATATTATTTTCATTAATAATATCAAATACAATAGTTTTTGGACAAAACCAAACTATTAATTTAGATGCTAGTACACATAATACACAAAAAGCAGCTTGTGGATTTTGGTTTTATGACGATGGAGGTTCTGGTGGCAATTATTCTAATAATCAGGATAGATGGATAACTTTTTATTCTACTGATCCCACATATACTCACATAAAAATAGAATTCGCATCTATGAGTTTAGCTGCTGGTGATACATTGATTATTTATGATGGACCTAATACTAGCTCACCAGTGTTAATTAAATATTCACAAGCTAATCCATTAACACCTGCAAATTCTGCTGTTCAAGCTACTATAAATAATCCTGGTGGCAGGCTAACAGTTAGATTCAAAACTGATGGAGCTGGTAATGCTGCTGGATGGAATTCTGCTATTGGTTGTATTAAAATGTGCCAAAGGATTACACCAGTTTTAGATAGTATATTAACTAATCCACTACCCACACCTGATTATTATATTAATTTATGTGCATATGATACCCTTACATTAGCTGTTAAAACAGATAATTCTACTTTCCCAGATAACCACATCATTTATAATCAAACACCAGCAAATACTACATTTGCATGGAGTATGGGTGATGGTACTACTTTATACGGTCCTGCTGTTAGCTATCACTATAATATTCCCTCTGGATATAACTTATCTCTTACTATTACAGATTCTCTTGGGTGCTCAAATACAATAGCCTTTGGATATAAAGTACGCATAAGTAATAATCCTATAACTGGTATAAATCCAGTACCTGATTTATGTGAAGGTGATTCAGTAATAGTAACAGGTGGTATAGGAAGTGGTAATGTGGTCGAGGTCACCCCATTTAGTAATGTCATAACAGCACAAGGAGTATATGATGTATTAACTTTTATCCCTGATGGACCTAGTTGTGCTACTCAGTGCTATGGTACACCAGTTACTTTTGATCAATTTCCTCCCGGCTCTACAGTACAGCAGACTAGTGATATTGAATCTATCTGTATATCTATAGAACATTCATTCGCAGGGGATTTATCTTTTAAAATTATCTGTCCAAACAATCAAAGTGTTGTCTTAGATTCATACGATAATAGTGGTGGTAATTATTTAGGAGAGGCTTATGATTATTCATCAGGATGTGATGCTAATAATCCATCAAATATTCCAGGTACACCATGGCTTTACTGTTGGTCAGAAGTTTCTAATTATACTTATCAAGGTACATTAAATTATGTCGATGGCGCAGGACCATCACCTATTCCAGCTACTGACACAATAAATCACACTAATTATTTAGATCCTGAAAATCCTTTTACTGGTCTCATAGGATGTCCTCTAAATGGTACTTGGAATATAGAAATTTGTGATTTATGGGGTGCTGATAATGGTTGGGTCTTTGAGTGGATGCTCACTTTGTCAAGTAATTCGGGGGTAGCTGGCTGGCAATATTCTGTTGCTATTGATTCTATTGATTGGGATGGACAAAGTTTCTACCCAATTAATGATAGCACTGCTTTTTTTAACCCTGACAGTAGTGGCGTTTATAATACATATATAACAGTATATGATGAATATGGGTGTACTTATACTTCTACAGATCCACTTACTATTGAAGTTATTGCTAATCCAGAAATAGATTTAGGAGAAGATACTACCCTTTGCGAAGGTATGCCTTTAATTTTAAATGCTGGTGGTGGCTATGATGAATATTTATGGAATAATAATATGACTGATTCTTTATTATTTGTAGAAATGGATGGTATGTATTCAGTTACAGCAACAAATTATAATAGCACCCATACATTAGGATGCTCTGATAGTGATACTATGATAGTAACATTTATTCCTAATGCAATGGTAGATTTAGGACCAGATCAATGCGTAACTGAAGGTCCAGTAAATTTAGATGCTACATATTTGCCAGGATTTTCCTATCAATGGTCTACAGGTGAAAACTCACCAGTAATAGATCTGACTCAACCTGGTGTTTATGATATTAGCGTAAATGTTTTTTATGCTACTCCAGACATGTGTTCAGCAAAAGATACAGTACATATAAAAATCATACCAGAACCAATACCACCATTACCTGATACATTATTTATGTGTGCTCACCAAGCTAGAATTTTAAATGCCGAACAACCAAATTACAATAATTTATATAATTTCATTTGGTCAACAGGTAACTCATCTACTATGCAAACACTATCTGGTATGTCTCCTGGTATATATGTTATTCAAGTAAAAATTATTGGTTGCGACACACTAACTGATAGTACAAAAGTAACTGTAGAATCTTGCGATATAACTATTCCAAATGTATTCACACCAAATGGAGATGGCATTAATGATCAATTTCAAATTACTAATTTAGAATATTACCCTAATAGTGAAATTAAGATTTATAATCGTTGGGGAAAGAAAATCTATGAAAGTGAAAACTACCAAGGAAACTGGAATGGAGATGTTACTGAAGGAACATATTTCTATATTCTAAGGCTAAATTATGGTAATGGTACCCTTAAGGAATTTCACGGAACAATTACTGTGTTGAAAAATTGATTTACTTTTAAAAAATAAAAATATTAACAAAAGAGGCAGCAAGTTGCTGCCTCTTTTTATTTCATTTTTACATCATTTTTATAATAATTTTTTTCTATAGTATCCCCATCTATAGATAAAACAATTTCTATCCCGTTTTTTTGATTGTTCTCAAAGTAAGTAATAGACTGTATATTATCAGAATATGGATAAAAAGTCGTGAGCACACCATTACCATTATCAAATTGACCGATACCTACGAGAAATCCATTTTCATTATAATAATGCCATTTGCCATCAAACTTTCCCTTTTTATAAAATCCTTCTTTTTTCACCATATTATTAGAATAGTATTCTCTGTAAATCCCATTCAAAGTATCATTCTCATAGGTTAATTCTTCTATTATATTACCCAGAATGTCATAATAAATAGCAGTACCATTTTTTTTATTATTTTCATATTTAATAATAGATTTTATACTACCATTAGGATAATATTCTTTATAATCGCCATTTAGCATGTTTTGAGAATAATTCATTTCAGCAATTTTATTTCCAGCTTTATCATATTGATATGCTGCACCATGCTTTAATCCTTTTTTTATAGAATATTCCGCTGCTAAAGATCCATCAGGATAATACAATTTTTCTACTCGCTGACAACCAGATAAAAGTATCAAACTAAAAAATAAGAGAAATAAATTTATTTTCATATTATTTTTCATATTATTTTTCAAATTTAAGAAATTTTTCTAATAGTATACAGGGTTTTAATAACAATTAATCAATGATAATATGAAAAGTGAAATCAATTTTCTTACAAATGTAATTTGATTTACATTAAAAAATTTACATCTATTGAAATATTAGCTTTTATCGTAGCTTTTTCTAAGGTGATTAATGAATTTCACTCATTTCTCCACGCAATGGTGTTTGTAGTAATTCTTTAATTTTGTTTTTATCTTTGATATTACCTAATAAAAACATTGATTTAGTAATAGCAGACTCAGTAGTAATATCATTACCAGAAATGACTCCGATATTTTCTAAACTAAGAGATGTTTCATATCTGCCCAGCTCTACTCTACCAGCTTTGCATTGAGTGATATTTAGAATTATTTTACCATGTTGTATTGCTGTTTTTATCGTTTGTAAAAAATCATCATATGTTGGGGCATTTCCTGATCCGAAAGTTTCTAAAATGATAATTTTTAAATCATTATCACACAATATGTCGCTCATATTTTTTATAGGCATACCTGGATAGATTTTTACTAAGCCTACAGAATTGTCTAAATTTTTATATACCTTTAGTTGTTTATTATTAGGTTTATTGATATACTCATGATAATATCTGATATGTACTCCCACTTGAGCTAATACAGGGTAGTTGCCACTATAGAAAGCATCGAAATTTTCTGCATTAAACTTTGAGGTTCTATTACCTCTAAATAGTTTATTTTCGAAATATATCGCTACTTCTGGAACTATGGGCTTATCATTATCGTATGCAGAAGCAATTTCTAAAGAAGCTATCAAGTTTTCTCTGCCATCAGTCCTTATCATATCCAAAGGCAATTGAGAGCCTGTCATGATAATTGGTTTATTTAGATTTTCTAATAAAAAACTGAGAGCAGAGGCAGTGTATGCCATAGTATCTGTACCATGCAAGATAACAAAGCCATCAAATAAATTATAATTTTTTTCAATAATTTCAGCTAATTCTATCCAGTGTCTTGGCAAAATATTAGAAGAGTCTATAGGAGTCTCAAAGGAAACATGAGCGATATCTATGGGCATACGATCTAAATAAGAAATATAAGTATTTAACTGATCAAAATTAATAGGAACCAAGGTTTTTAGCTTTTTATCATATACCATTCCTATAGTACCTCCTGTATATATTAACAATACTTTTCTTTTATTATTCATGATTTAATATTTTTTTACAAAGAAAATAATTTTTTAGCATTTGCTGTAGTTTTAGCAGATACTATGTCTACATTCACATTTAATATATCGGCAATTTTATTAGCTATGATAGGAATATATGAGCTTTCATTCCTTTTCCCTCTATATGGAACAGGAGTCAAATAGGGTGCATCAGTTTCTAAAACTAAATTTTCTAAACCAATTTTTTTAATAGTTTCACTCAAATTGCTATTTTTAAAAGTTACCACACCACCTATTCCTAAATAAAAACCTCGCTCAATTATCTGCATAGCCTCATCTATAGAGCCAGTGAAGCAATGAAAAACTCCACGTAGATTATTAGCAAAATCATTTAAAATATCTAATATCACATTTAATGAATTACGTTGATGTATACATACAGGCAAATTATAATCTATAGACCACTGTAATTGCTGGTGGAAAGCTATTTTTTGCTCTACTAAAAAAGTATCATCCCAATATAAATCTATTCCTATTTCACCTATTCCTACATAATATTTATGATTATGTTTTAATTCATTTTCTATAAAAATTAGCTCCTCATGATAATTTTCATTCACACTCTCTGGATGAACTCCTATCATCATACGTTGTAAGGCTGTATTCATATTATAGCATTGCCACATAGCATCGTAGTTTTTACTATCTATAGCAGGCAAAATAATAGTATTTACACTATTTTGGATAGCTCTATCTAATACTTCTGATCTATCATTATCGAAATCTTCTAAATAAAGATGAGAATGTGTATCTATGTATACTAAAGTTTCTCCCATAAATAATGATATACTTTATTATCTATATATAATTGTAAAATATAAATACCAGGTTGTAGTTCGCTTATTGGTATTACGATATAATCACCTACTTGAGTCATCTGAGCATTAATTTTATTACCTAATAAATCAAAAATTTCGATACTATTAATATTATTATCAAATTTAATATTAATAAAATCGGTTGCTGGATTAGGATAAATATTTACTTGTGGGTTAAAATCATTTATATTATTTGGATTAATATAAACAAAACCATCACTAAAAGTATTAATGGATAGACCAGCATTATTGATAGATTTGACTGTCAGATAATAATAATTGTAATTTATTAAACTAGTAGGATAAAAGGAATAGAAATTATTTATACCTACATTAGTCCATGGTAAAGTATTATCGTACCCGGGCACAGTACCTATGCACACTTTATAATTACTTATCCCACTATTAGGGTCATTAGCTTGTCCCCATTGTGCAGACATTGGTAGCATAAAAATAGTATCATAATCTTGGCCGATACCATCCCAGACAAATGAAGGAGGAAGAGGGGTGGTGTAATCTACAAAAACATCAAGCATAGCTAAATTAGATAGGTTATCTGCACTATCTTGTATTATACTTTTTATTTTACCTGCTGGTGAAGAGGGATTAATGCTTTCATATCTCAAATCTTTTGTGTTATTATTACCTACCCCAATAATATAGGCAGTATTAGGATAACGGGATCTATATATTTTTATTTGGTTAAATTGTGCAATACAATTGCCAGTCCTAAAAGACACAAAACGACCATTAGTATTATAAGGTTGGCTATCTATCCATTTCCCTTTAAATAAATTGTTTACATAAACCCATATGCCACCATCTATTCTATCATATATTACTTTTATATTATACCATTGGTTTAAATTTATTGTACAGGGGACCTCATAAGTTTTTGTAAAAGTATTATTAGTTACTTTATAAAACTCTAAATTGTTAGTTTCTAACCTAAACCAAATAAAGTAACCATTACCTCTATTTTCTAATACCGAATCTGAAGAGAAAAAATAAAGTCCAAAACGTTTATTTGTTACTGTATTTCCTAGTATTTTAGCTTCAAATTCATACAAATATCTATTTGAAAGTTCTTGATTTAAAAATGTATTTATATGTGTATTATTAATGGTAGAATCTGTCTGCATTAAATAACCATTTTGTTGTATCCAGTTACCAGAGATTATATTCCATCGATTGTTTATAGAAGGAGCATCAAAATTATCCGCTAAAAAGCCTCTACTCTCATTTGCTCCCCAATCTACGCCATCATATTCTATCACTTGGTAATAAGCTTTTTGTATACCACTCATGTCATCTGAATCATGAAAGGTAACTATGAAATCTTGTGTTTGCCAATGAGCAATAGAATCTATGAAAGTAATCGGCCTAACAGTATCACTAGGAGCTTGTTCACATTGATAAACTAGAGAAAAACCTTGATTATTAGTTGATGCATTAGAATGAAATTGTAATGTGAAAGCACCAGAGTTAGCTATCAAAGTACCTGGATTATTAGATCCTGTAAAAGATCCTATCAAGGGTGCAGCAGTAGTGCTACCATTATATAATCTGAGATAATCATTACTGTTTTCTAAATTAAATTGACTAAAATTAATTGTTATTGATTGACTATTAGGAGGTGCGATAGTATATGTATAATCTTCATTATCATAATAATTTCTAAGAGGTCCTCCCATATCGAATAAACTATCAATGCAAGGATTCACCGAACAAGTAGTAAAATGTTCACTTATATTATCCCAATAATCTGTATATCCATCATCATTACCTAATGCCCATATGCCCATACCAGCAAGATTTCTTTGATTTATTAAATCCATTCGTCTTCCCATACTATATTTATCATCTATGAAGCATTGTCGCCATTCTGTTCCATTATTAAAAACATAAGCAGGCGTAAATGATGCTCTGTCCCAGACTTTATTTGACTGAGTATAATAACCTGTAGAGTTGTCTCTAACAAACTTGTAAGTACGTGAAACACAATTAGGCGGATTATTAACAGATGAAGGAATAGTATTAGATACTGTACCATATTCTCTACCATAATAAGGCAATGCAAGAATTAATTTATTGGCAGGACAGCCTTTATTTAAATAATAATTAACTGATTTAGCAAGAGTATAATTATATGAAGTTACGAAGTTATATAAAGGATCTGTAGGACCTGCAGTAGTACTGCCACCATAATAATAATCATATCCCATAATTATGAAATAATCCACTTTATCCTTCATAGCATTAATATCAAATATATCACTCCATTCTACTGCATTAATAGCTATTGTAACCTCAGAACCTGGTATACGTGTATGAAAAGTATCTGCTAGCTCATTCATAAAATTAGTAAATGCAGTTTTGTGTGTAGAGCTCATACCTTCGAAATCTATATTCACACCATGCGCTCCTCTATTTATTACAAGTGTTACTATCTGATGCATAAAATTTCTCTGAGCAGTGATATTATTAAAAAAAGTAGTATGATTACTAAACAGTGTAGCACACAAGTGGACTTTAACACCTGCATTTAGTGCATCTGTAACAGACTGTATAGTGCTAAAACTGTGTGTAGACACGTAATTACCTGTATTATAATCTACCTCATATGCGAAATAAGCAAAATGACTTAAAAGATTCCAATCATAATTTGCTTGTAAACCATTCTGCCAATAAGGATGCCATCCATAAACTACTTTTGTTAAAGAACAATTACTTTTCGGTGTATGCTGAATATTAGCTCTATGAGTAGAATTATATTCTTGATAATCCTCTGCAGATAAGCCAGTAGAGTTATAATAATTTAACTCCTCCTCGTGAATTGATACCTGGCTGAATGATTCATTATTAATAGTAATAATCAAAATAATACCTAAAATCGAAAGAATATGTTTTTTCATACAAACAAAAAATTATTTACAAATATAAATGATAATTTTTAATTCACATTACAGATATTTAATAAAATTCATCAGTTAAGCTCAGGATATAATAATATTATATTATATTACGATCAATAAAAAAAGCGTAAATATAAATATTTACGCTTTTTTTTAAAAGTATAAAATGGAATAATTATAAATTATTCTTTATTTTCATTTTCTACATCAGGTGTAGAGGTAGGTTCTGCAATTATATCTGTTTGATCAGTATTGATATCTGTAGCTTTAGCTTCAGTATCTGCAGGAGTAGATTTTTTAGGTCTACCACCACCACGTCTAGTTTTAGGTTTAGCAGCAGCTTTAGAAGTTTTAGATTGAGTATATTCCTCGTTAAAATCTACTAATTCTATCATACACATATGAGCTGCATCTCCGACGCGATATCCAGTTTTTAGGATACGTGTATATCCACCGGGTCTATTTACTACTTTAGGAGCTATCTCATCGAATAATATTTTCACTGCTTCTTTGTTTTGTAATTTAGCGAAAGCTAATCTTCTATTAGCAGTATTATCATTTTTAGTGAGAGTAATTATTGGTTCTATAAATTTTCGTAATTCTTTTGCTTTAGGAACGGTAGTATTTATTCTTTTATGTTTTATCAATGCGATTGATAAATTCTTTAATAATGCTTTACGATGAGCAGTGGTACGTCCTAAATGATTAACTTTATTTCTATGTCTCATAACTTTATTCTTTATCTAAATTATACTTAGAAACATTCATACCAAAATAGAGATTTTTAGATTTTACTAATTCTTCGACTTCGGAGAGTGATTTTTTACCAAAATTTCTAAACTTTAGTAAATCATTTTTAGTATAGCTAACTAATTGGCCTAATGTTTCAATATCAGCTGTTTTCAAACAATTAATAGCTCGCACGCTAAGGTCTAAATCTGAAAGTTTAGTAAGCAAAAGTTTTCGCATTTGCTCGTAGTTATCATCTATATTATCATCTTTAGTCTCTTCTACTCTTTCAATAGTGGTTTGTAGAGTATATTTTTTTGCTAGGAAAACTTCAAGATGTTGCATTAGTATATTAGCGGAGTCATTAATTGCTGTATAAGGGCTTAAAGTACCATCAGTAACGATCTCTAGGATTAATTTTTCATAATCAGTTTTTTGACCTACGCGAAAATTTTCTATTGAGTAAGAAACATTTTTTATAGGAGTAAATACTGCATCCAGAGTGATAGTACCTAATGGAGCGTCATGATCTTTTAGTTCTTCAGCCAGCACATAACCGCGACCTTTTTGAATTTTAAGATCAATATTTAGTTTTACAGTTGGTTCAAGAGTACAAATATGTAAATCAGGATTAATAACAGTGAAATTAGTTAAATATTTATTTATATCACCAGCTTTAAATTCTGTTTGGCCAGTAATAACAATATTTATATTTTCAGAATCTACATTTTCAAAATTTGGTTTTAGTCTTACTTGTTTTAAATTTAAACCAATAAAAATAACATCTTCTAATACTCCATCAATAGAAGTATATTCATGAGGAACCTCATTAATACGAAATTGAGTTATTGCATAACCTTCCAAAGAGGACAAAAGTACTCTTCTAAGAGCATTACCAATAGTAATGCCATAACCAGGTTCTAATGGTTGTAATTCAAATACACCATAAGTTTCTGTATTTTCGGTTATGATAACTTGATCAGGTTTTTGGAAATCCAATAATGCCATAATATTATTTTACTTACTATATAATTCTACGATTAACTGTTCATTAATATTTTCAGGAATTTCAGCACGAACAGGATATTGCAAAAAAGTACCTTCCATATTAGATTGATCCCATTGCAGCCATGAATATTTATCTACTCTAGCAGCTAATGATTCCTGAATAACAAATAATGATTTTGATTTTTCTCTGACGCCAACAACATCACCTGGTCTTATCATAAATGATGGTACATTAACAACCACACCATTGACAGTAATATGTTTATGAGATACTAATTGTCTAGCTGCAGGGCGTGTTTTTGCTATTCCTAATCTATAAACAACATTATCTAGACGAGATTCTAATATTTGCATTAAATTCTCACCAGTGACGCCACCTTTAGATATAGCTATTTGATAAAATCTTCTAAATTGAGCTTCTTGAACTCCATAGGTATATTTTGCCTTTTGTTTTTCTAGTAGCTGCATTCTATATTCGCTAGGTTTTCTTCTTTTTCTAGCTAAGCCATGCAGACCAGGAGGATAATTCTTTTTTTCATAATATTTATCATATCCATACACTGGAGATCCTAATGAACGAGCTATTTTAGTTTTTGGACCTATATATCTTGCCATAATTTTTATTTTTAACTTTTTTTTAATTTTATATATTAAACTTTACGACGTTTAGGAGGTCTGCATCCATTATGAGGTACTGGAGTAATATCATAAATAGTAATAACCTCTATGCCAGCATTATGAATAGTACGAATTGCACTTTCACGACCTGATCCTGGTCCTTTAACATAGACTTTTACTTTTTTAAGTCCAGCGTCTAAAGCTACTTTAGCAGCATCTTCTGCTGCTACTTGTGCTGCATAGGGTGTATTTTTTTTACTACCTCTGAAACCCATTTTCCCGGCTGATGACCATGAAATGACATCACCTTTTTCATTAGTTAAGGTAACTATCACATTATTAAACGTTGCTTGTATATATGCACAACCGAAGGGTTCAACTTTTACAACTCTTTTTTTTGTAGTTGTTCTTGAGCGTGTTTTAGCCATAATAAATCATTTTTAAATTTTTTAACCTTTAGGTGCTTTTTTCTTTCCTGCAACGGTCTTTTTTCTACCTTTGCGGGTACGTGCATTGGTGCGGGTACGTTGTCCACGTACAGGTAATCCAAGACGATGACGTAAACCTCTATAACAGCCTATATCTATTAGGCGTTTGATATTCATTTGCACTTCAGAACGTAAAGCTCCTTCAGTCTTAATCTCATCATTAATGATTTGACGAATTCTGCTTATCTCATCATCAGTCCAATCTTTCACTTTTTTATCTAAGTCTACGTTTGCCTTGCTTAACACATAACGAGCTGTACTTCTACCTATTCCATAGATATATGTAAGGCCTATCTCGCCATGTTTGTTATTAGGTAAATCTACTCCAACGATTCTTGCCATATTTTCGTTTATCTTTTTTTAATTTTTACTTTTGAAATCTATTCTTATCCTTGTCTTTGTTTATATTTAGGATTTTTCTTATTTATTATATACACTCTGCCTTTTCTTCTTACTATTTTGTCATCAGGTGTACGTTTTTTCACTGAAGCTCTTACTTTCATAATATTTTTATTTTTTTTAATATCTATAAACAATTCTTCCTCTTGTAAGGTCATAAGGAGACATCTCAACTCGTACTTTATCACCTGGTAAAATACGTATATAATGCATCCTCATTTTGCCACTAATATGAGCTAAAATAACATGACCATTATCTAATTCCACTCTAAACATCGCATTACCTAAGCTTTCCTTCACAATTCCATCTTTCTCTATTACATTTTGTTTTGGCATAATTAATTAACCTTCCATTTTTCATCAATATAATTATAAGTCGACAAAATTACAGATTTTTTTTCATTTATCCAAACCATATGCTCAAAATGAGCTGCTGGTTTATGATCTTTAGTACGTACAGTCCATCCATCACTTTCATCAAAAACTACCTCTTTCTTACCCATATTTATCATTGGTTCTATACAAATAACCATGCCATCTTCTAACAAATGTCCTTTACCTTTTTTACCATAATTAGGTACTTGTGGATATTCATGCATTGCTTTACCTATACCATGTCCTACTAACTCTCGCACTACAGAAAAACCATTCCTCTCAACATAAAGCTGTATAGCAAAACCTATATCACCAGTTTTATTTCCAGCAATAGCTTGTTCTATGCCTTTATATAATGACTCTAATGTAACTTTAACTAATTTCCTAACATTTTCATCTACAGGTTCTAGAATAAATGTATAAGCATAATCTCCACAATACCCATTTAAAAATGCACCACAATCCACAGACACTATATCACCTTCTTTAATTACTTGGTCTTTAGGTATTCCATGCACTACAACATCATTAATAGAAATGCAAAGAGTAGCAGGATATCCATTATAATTTTTAAAAGAGGGAGTACCACCATTATCTCTGATATATTCTTCAGCGATATGGTCTAAATCTTTGGCTAAGACACCTGGCTTTAGCACTTTAGAAACTTCTCCTAATGTTCTTCCTACCAAGTCTGCACTTTTTTTCATCAACTCCAACTCTTCTAAATCTTTAATTATCATTATTATGCTCCTCCATAAACAGATCTACCTTTTAGTTTACCTTTTTTCATAAAACCATCATAATGTCTCATCAAGAGATGGCTCTCAATTTGCTGCAATGTATCTAATACTACACCTACCAATATTAATAAAGAGGTACCACCATAAAATTGTGCAAATTGTGATGTAATACCAAAATTACTGACTATTGCAGGTAAAATAGCAACTATAGCTAAAAATATAGAACCTGGTAAAGTAATACGAGACATAATAGTATCAATATATTCCGCAGTTTTTTTACCTGGTTTAATTCCTGGAATGAAACCATTATTTTTCTTAAGTTCATCAGCGATTTGTTGTGGATTAAAAGTAATAGCAGTGTAGAAATAAGTAAATACAATAATCAACACTGAAAAAGTAAGGTTATACCAAAATCCATTAAAATTTGAAAAAGCAGTTACAAACCAACCACCACTTTGATAATTAGCAAAACCAGCTATTGTGATAGGCAGAAACATGATAGCTTGAGCAAAAATTATTGGCATTACGCCAGCAGCATTTACCTTTAATGGTAAATATTGTCTCACGCCACCATATTGTTTATTGCCTACTACTCTTTTAGCATATTGTACAGGAATTTTTCTTGTACCTTGAATAAGCAAAATAGTAAATAATATTACAGCAATTAGCACTATAATTTCTATAATCAAAGCGAAAATACCACCACCTTTTACAGACATACGAGAACTAAATTCTGCAGCAATAGCTATAGGAAGTCTCGCAATGATACCGATCATGATTATCAGTGATATACCATTGCCGATGCCTTTATCAGTAATTTTTTCTCCTAGCCACATTACAAATAAAGTACCAGCTGTTAGAAGTACTGTAGCAGAAAATCTAAAAATAAATGGTATACCCGCACCTGTAAAAGGATAAATAGCCTGAGCTGGTAATTGAGCAGCTAAATAAGTTATATATCCTTGAGCTTGAGCTATTGTTACTAAAATAGTTAAATAACGTGTTATCTGGTTTAATCTACGTCTACCGCTTTCACCTTCTTTTTGCATACGTTGAAAAGTAGGGATGACGACGGTTAATAATTGAATAATAATGGAAGCAGATATATAAGGCATAATACCTAATGCTAAGATGGAAGCATTGGAGAATGCACCACCTGCAAACATATTAATCATTCCTAATAAACCACCCTGCCCTTGGCTAGTAAAACCACTAGCTTTTATAAGACCACCATTAATGCCAGGTAAAACTATATGAGTACCGAAACGATACACCAATAGCAATAATAATGTATAGAGGATACGTTTTCGTAGATCCTCAATTTTAAAAATATTTCTAAAAGTTTGTATAATGTTGCTCATTAATCTATAATTTTAACATTACCACCTATTTTTTCTATTTCTTCAATAGCTTTTTTAGAAAAAGCATGAGCAGAAACTTCTACAGCTTTTTTCAGCTCACCACGAGCTAAAATTTTAACTTTAGCATTTTTGCTAATAAATCCATTTTCATACAATATATCAGGATTAATAGCATTTAGATTTAATTTGTCAACTATATATTGAATAGTATCTAAATTAATAGGTTGATATATTTCTTTAAAAATATTTTTAAAACCAAACTTAGGAGCTCTACGGTGCAGAGGCATTTGACCACCTTCGAAGCCGAATTTACGGGTATAGCCATTACGAGATTGTTGGCCTTTAGTACCACGACCTGCGGTACCGCCTTTTTTAGAGCCTTCACCACGGCCTAGCCTAGTATTTGATTTTACAGAGCCTTTTGCTGGTTTTAGATTATTTAGATCCATAATTAATATTTTTTAAATTTCTTCTACTTTAACTAAATGTTCAATTTTTCTTATCATACCACGAATATCTGGACGATCATCAAAGATTTTACTATGATTTAATTTTTTCAATCCCAATGCAGCAGCAGTTCGTTTTTGATCTATTGGACGTCCAATAATACTTCTCACAAGGGTTACTTTGATTTGCTTCATAATAATTGGGTTTATTTATTTAATAATTTTTCTACTGGAATATTTCTAAGTTCAGCGATAGTGTATGGGTCGCGTAATTCGCTAAGAGCCTTTATAGTAGCTTTCACTACATTATGAGGATTAGAAGAACCGATACATTTAGCTAACACGTTTCTAACGCCAGCACTTTCTAAAACGGCACGCATAGCTCCACCAGCGATCACACCAGTACCAGGAGCAGCAGGTTTTATAATGACCTTAGCAGCGCCATATTTAGATATTTGTTCATGAGGTAAAGTACCATTATGAATACTAACTTTAACTAAATTCTTTTTAGCATCATCAATGGCTTTTTGGATAGCCAAAGGAACTTCTCTAGCTTTACCTAGTCCATAACCAACGATACCATTTTCATTACCTACTACCACTAATGCAGCAAAGCTAAATGTTCTACCACCTTTAGTAACTTTAGTTACTCTTTGGATAGAGACTAGCCTATCTTTTAATTCTGTATCAGTAGCTTTTACTTTTCTAACTATATTTGCCATAAAATTTAAAATTTAAGCCCATTTTCTCTTGCACTATCTGCTAATGCTTTAATTCTACCATGATATAAATATCCGTTACGATCGAAAACAACTGTATCGATACCAGCATCTAAAGCTTTTTTAGCAATCAATTTGCCTACTTCTTTAGATTTATCTGTTTTAGACAGTTTTTGATCTTTTAATTCTTTAGAAAGAGATGACACACTCATAATGGTAACATGCTTAACATCATCAATTATTTGAGCATAAATCTCTTTATCACTTCTATAAACACATAAGCGTGGTCTATTTGCTGTACCAAAATATTTTTTACTGATACGCATTTTGATTCTACGCCTTCTTGCTTCTTTTTTGTTTTTAATCTTGGGTTCCATAGATATAATATTAATTATTTAACAGAAGCTGCAGCCTTGCCAGCCTTACGACGAATATATTCACCTTGATATTTGACACCCTTTCCTTTATAAGGTTCTGGTTTTCTGAGAGAACGTATTTTAGCAGCTACCTGACCTAAAAGTTGTTTGTCGAAAGATTTCAAAATTATTTTAGGATTTGCACCTCTTTCAGTGACAGTAGTAACAGTGATTTCTGGAGGTAACTCAAACAACACATTATGAGAAAAGCCTAATGAAAGTTCTAAAATTTGTCCTTGAGCTTGAGCTTTATAACCCACACCTACTAATTCCAATGTTTTAGTAAACCCTTCAGAAACGCCAGTAACCATGTTATTTAATAAAGCTCTATAGAGGCCATGGTACATACGTGTTTGTTTTTCGTCATTTGAACGAGTGAGTGTCAAAGTATCACCATCGATATTAATTTTTATTGATGGATGAATAAATTGAGTTAATTGTCCCAATTTTCCTTTAACTGTGACTATATTATCAGCAGATATATCAATAGATACTCCCTGAGGTATTTTAATTGGTAAATTTCCTATTCTAGACATTACTAACTCCTTATTTTTAATTAAGAAACATAACAAATGACTTCGCCGCCGATATGACGATTACGAGCATCTCTATCTGTCATGAGACCTTCTGATGTACTAATAATAGCAATACCTAGTCCATTCATGACTTTAGGTAGATCGTCAGCTTTTTTATAAATACGTCTACCTGGTTTAGAAACACGCTCTAATTTTTGTATGGGGCTAATCTTCATTGTAGGATGATACTTCAAAGCTATGATAAGTTTGCGAGGAAAAGATTCTTCATCAACTTTAAAATTTAAAATATATCCTTCATCTTTTAAAATTTGAGTCAAAGAAATAAGCAAATTACTTGCAGGCATCTCTACAATACGATGTTTTGCGCTAATTGCATTCCTAATGCGTGTCAGGTAATCAGCAATTGGATCTGTTGTCATATTTATTTTTCTTTTTTTATTAATTTAATATTTTTTTAAAAATGCAAAATTACAAATTATACATTAATTACAAATCAAAAAACAGTAAAATATATTAAAATTTTGTAACATATCTTACCAACTAGCTTTTTTAACTCCTGGTATCATACCTTTAGAAGCTAATTCGCGGAAATCTATACGAGAAATTCCAAAATATCTAATATAGCCTCTTGGTCTGCCAGAGAGGGCACATCTATTTCTCATTCTCACTGGAGATGCATTACGTGGTAATTTTTGCAATCCTACATAATCTCCTTTTGCTTTTAACTCTGCACGTTTACTAGCATATTTATCTACTGTCTGCCTTCTTTTTCTCTCACGTGCTTTCATTGATTCTTTTGCCATATATTCAAACAATTTTTATTTTCTAAAAGGAATACCCATAAATTTTAATAAAGCATAAGCTTCTTTATCAGTTTTAGCAGTAGTTATTATATTAATGTCCATGCCAAGGATTTTATTCACCTTATCCATATTAATTTCTGGGAATATAATTTGTTCATTAATGCCAAAAGAGAAATTACCTTTGCCATCGAAGCCATTATCATTAATTCCGTGAAAATCTCGGATACGAGGTATAGCAATAGATATCAACCTATCAAGGAAATAATACATATTATCATTTCTCAAAGTAACTTTAGTGCCTATAGGCATGCCTTTTCGGATTTTAAAGTTATTAATATCTTTTTTAGCATAAGTAGCTATAGCTTTTTGTCCAGTAATCATAGTAAGTTCATTGAGAGCGGCTTCAATAAGTTTACGATCTTGGGTAGCCTCACCGATACCTTGATTAACGACGATTTTTTCAATTTTAGGTACCTGCATAATATTTTTATAAGCAAATTCCTTCATCATAGCAGGAACTACTTCGTCGTAATATTTTTTCTTTAATCTTGGGATATAAGTTTTTGTTGTCATTTAATTACCTCCCCTGTTTTTTTAGCAAATCTAACTAATTTACCATTTTCGTCATATTTTCTGCCAATGCGAGTAGGAGTATTACCTACTAATAACATAACATTAGAGATATCTATAGGAGCTTCTTGTTCGATTCTTCCACCTTGAGGATGAGCAGCAGAAGGTTTAGAATGTTTAATAACAATATTAACACCTTCTACAATAACACGATGTTCTTTAGGTAAAACCATAAGTACTCTACCCTCAGCGCCTTTATCATCACCTGCTATCACACGCACTTGATCACCTTTTTTTATTTTTACTTTAACCCTTTTTTCGGGTTTTTTGTTTTTGGTTTTAGCCATAATTAAAAATATATTTTAAAATTTAAAAACATAATTAAATAACTTCTGGAGCTAGAGAAACTATTTTCATATATTGTTTCTCTCTGAGCTCACGAGGTACAGGACCGAAGATACGAGTAGCACGGAGTTCGTCATTAGGAGTGAGCAAAACGCAAGCATTATCATCAAATCTTATATAAGACCCATCAGCTCTTTTAATTTCTTTTCTAGTGCGAACGATAACTGCTTTAGTAACAGTACCTCTTTTAATATTACCAGAAGGGATAGCACTTTTGACAGTAACTATAATTTTATCTCCTACAGTAGCATATCTTTTACCTGTGCTACCAAGGACGCGGATACACAAAACTTCTTTTGCACCACTATTATCCGCAACTTTTAAGCGACTTTCTTGTTGTATCATAACTATTTACTCTTTTCAATGATTTCTACTACTCTCCAATGCTTATTTTTGCTTAAAGGTCTAGTTTCTACTATACGCACTTTATCACCTATGCCACATTCATTATTTTCATCATGAGCCATAAATTTGTTAGCTTTTTTAACATATTTTTTATAAAGAGGGTCCATTTTCTGATAGTTTACACGTACCACAACGGATTTATTCATTTTATTACTCACGACGATGCCAATGCGTTCTTTTCTATTTTCTTTTTTAACCTTTTCCATTATTATTTGGATTTATTAATATTTGCTTGTTTTTCATTATTTTCACGTTCGGTTAGTACCGTTAGAATGCGAGCAATGTCTTTTCTAATTTCTCTAAATTTTGTAGTATTATCTACAGGAGAAATAGCGTGGCTCATTTTTAATTTAGAATATTCTAGTTTTAGCTCATCGAGTCTTTCTTTTAACTCTTTTGATGATAACTCTCTAATTACAGATATTTCCATAAAATCTATCTCCTCATTTTAAATTATTCGACAAAATCTCTACTTATGATAAACTTAGTTTTCACAGGTAATTTCTGAGCTGCTAGGCGCATAGCTTCTTTTGCGATATCGAGAGGTACGCCCTCGACTTCGAACAGGATTCTACCAGGTAGCACTGGAGCGACAAAAAATTCAGGATTACCTTTACCTTTACCCATACGTACCTCGTTAGGTTTTTTAGACACAGGTTTATCGGGAAAAATTCTAATCCAAAGTTGCCCTTCACGTTTCATATAACGAGTAGCTGCTTGACGAGCAGCTTCTATTTGGCGAGCTGTAAGCCATGCAGATTCTAGGGTTTTCAAACCAAAAGATCCAAATGCCAATTGAGTACCTCTATTAGCATTGCCTTTCATTTTACCCTTCTGGGCTTTTCTATATTTAGTTTTCTTTGGCTGTAACATTTTAAAAAATTTTTAAATTAATTAACAATTATTTTTTTCTACGTGGAGAACGTCTAGAATGGTTTGAAGGTTGATTTCCTTTAGTATTGGCAGTTTCTAAACCATAAAAATCTGGTTTACGATATACCATACCTCTGCAAACCCATACTTTAATACCTAATCTACCATAAACTGTATGAGCTTCTCCTAAAGCATAATCGATATCTGCTCTAAAAGTGTGCAAGGGTATTTGTCCTTCTTTGAATTCTTCTTTTCTAGCCATTTCAGCACCACCAATACGTCCAGAGATAGATACCTTGATACCATCAGCACCAGCTCTAATAGTATTTGCTACTGCTGATTTGATAGCTCTTCTATATGCTATACGACCTTCTATCTGTTTAGCAATATTTTTTGCTATAATAGTAGCATCTAGTTCAGGTTTTTTAACTTCATGGATATAAATCTGAATATCTTTATTCGTCAATCTTTTCAGCTCTTCTTTTAGTTTATCTGCTTCGCTACCTTTGGCACCAATAATCATACCTGGACGAGCAGCATAAATAGTGATATTAACGAATTTTATAGTTCTTTCGATGATTATATGAGATAATTGAGCTTTTTCTAATCTAGAATTCAGATAATTACGGATTTTTATATCTTCAGCAAGTTTTTCAGAATAATTTTTTCCGCCATACCATATAGAATCCCATGTGCGGGTGATGCCTAATCTATTAGAAATTGGATTTGTTTTTTGTCCCATTATTCCTCCGTATTATTAGATGATTCGACTTTATTATTTGTTATCATATTCATTTCTTCTGCTTTACTTCCTAATTCCATATAAACATGGCAAGATTCCTTTCTAATAGGATTAGCACTACCACGAGGAGCAGAAATAAATCTTTTAAGAGCAGGCCCTTGATTTACCATAATCGTTTTCACGTATAACTGTGCTTCTTCTATTCTAAGACCTGATTTTGATTTTTGTTTATAGTTGTCAATATTATGAAGTAACAATTTATATAAAAATCTAGCGCCTTTTTTAGGAGTAGTTTTTAAAATAACAAGAGCATCCTCAACAGATTTACCTCTCACTAGATTAGCTACTGGACGCATTTTTCTAGCTGATACAGGGCATTTATTGAGTTTAGCAAAATATGTTTTGCTTTTTTTCTCTTTTATAGCTTCTGCCATTAATCTTTTTCTTTTTCCCATAGCAATAACTTAAAAAATTATTTTCTTTTATCTTCTTTTCTATTACCTGCATGACCACGAAATATTCGTGTAGGAGCAAATTCACCTAATTTATGACCTACCATATTTTCAGTAACATAAACTGGAATAAATGTTTTACCATTATGCACTGCAATAGTCAGACCTACAAAGTCTGGAGTAATCATTGAAGCTCTTGAGTAAGTTTTAATAACTTGCTTTTTTGATGCAGCTTGCATATTTAAAACTTTTTTTTCAAGCTTATAATGTACATAAGGTCCTTTTTTTAATGAGCGACTCATATATTTCTTTTATTTTTTTCTACGTTCAATGATAAATTTATTCGTTGTTTTATTTTTCTTACGAGTTTTGTAACCTTTAGCATAAATGCCATTGCGACTACGTGGATGACCACCAGAAGCTTTACCTTCACCACCACCCATTGGGTGATCTACTGGGTTCATAGCGACACCACGATTTCTAGGTCTACGACCCAACCAACGTCTGCGTCCTGCTTTACCATGTTTGATCAAGCTATGTTCAGTATTTGAACACATTCCAATAGTTGCCTTGCAATTAACTGGTACTAATCTAGTTTCGCCACTAGGCATTTTAATAACAGCATACTTATTATCACGTGATAATAGTTGTGCGTATGATCCTGCGCTCCTAGCTATTTTAGCACCTTGATTAGGGAACATCTCAATATTATGTATTAAAGATCCCAGAGGGATATCACTCAGATACAAGCAATTTCCTATTTCAGGAGGTACATTTTTACCAGAAATTATAGTTTGTCCTACTTTTAATCCTTGAGGAGCAATAATATATCTTTTTTCGCCATCTTTATATGCTAATAAAGCTATTCTAGCACTACGATTAGGGTCATACTCAATAGATTTCACTACAGCAGGAATACCATCTTTATCTCTTTTGAAATCTATTATGCGGTACATTCTTTTATGACCACCGCCACGATATCTAATAGTCCTATGACCTTCATTATTACGACCACCAGTTTTTTTATAAGGTACTAATAAACTTTTTTCAGGTTTATCAGTAGTGATTTCAGAGAAATCATTTATCACTTTGAAACGTAATCCTGGTGTTACTGGTTTAAATTTTTTTAATCCCATTACTTACAATCTTTTAAATATTACTATAAAAATCTATTGAAAAACCTTCTTTCAAAAACACAGTAGCTTTTTTAAAAGCAGGTGTACGACCTTCTATCCATCCTGTACGTGTACCTCTCAGTTTCTTTTTGCCTTGGAAATTAGAAGTATTCACTTTTTCTACTTGTACATTATAAAGCCATTCTACTGCTTTTTTAATATCATATTTAGTAGCTTTAGGATTTACTATAAAAGTATATCTATTACTAAACTTCTCTGTTTGTTGAGTAGCTTTCTCAGTAATATGTGGTTTTATTATTACATCTTTAGGTTCCATAATATCTATGCTTTTTGAAATCTTAATAAAATATTTTCTATTATAGGTAGGCTAGCTTCGTTAAATACTAAACAATTAGCATTTAGAACATCATAAGTATTTAATTTAGAAGCCAACATAATTTTAACTTTAGGTAAATTTTTAGCTGATAAAACAACATATTCATCAATTTTATCGACTAAAAATAAAGTTTTTTTATCATTAATTTTCAGATTATTCAATACTTGTTTAAAATTTTTAGTTTTTATATCATCAATAATCAGATCCTCGATAACGATGATTTGGTTATTTTTAGCTTTATAGGTCAGAGCACTTTTACGAGCAAGGACTTGTACTTTTTTATTCACTTTAATAGAATAATCTCTAGGATGAGGGCCGAAAGCAGTAGCTCCACCATGTAATAAAGGACTTTTAATATCACCTCTACGAGCGCGCCCAGTACCTTTTTGGCGGAATAATTTACGAGTACTTCCACTCAACTGATTACGTTCTTTAGTACTAGCTAACCCACTACGTTTATTAGCTTGAATACGCTTAATATCTAGCCAAATAGCATGATCATTAGGCTGTATATTAAAAATCTCGTCTTTTAATTCTATAGAACGAGATGTTTCTGTACCATCTTGTTTTAATACTTTTACTTCCATCTTTCAAGTTTTAAATATGAACCTACTGCACCAGGGACGGCACCTTTAACTAATACCAAATTTTTCTCTGGGATAATTTTAATAATTTGCAAATTTATCATTTTAACACGTTTACCACCATCTCTACCTGCCATTCTAGTACCTTTCATTACTCTTGAAGGATATGAGCTAGCGCCAATAGAGCCTGGGTGACGTTGTCTATTATGCTGACCATGAGTTTGACCACCTACACCACTAAATCCGTGACGTTTTATAACACCCTGAAAGCCTTTACCTTTAGTGATACCCACTACATCAATATATTCACCTTCAATGAATACACTATCTGGGGTCAGAATATCACCTAATTTTTTTTGATGGCCTTCCTCGAAACGTGTAAATTCTTTCAATATTCTTTTAGGTGTAGTACCTGCATGTTTAAAATGTCCTAACAATGGCTTATTAGCTTTTTTCTCTTCGATTTCATCGAATGCTAATTGAATAGCGTCATAGCCATCAGTAGCTTTAGTTTTTACTTGAGTTACTACACAAGGTCCAGCTTCTATGACAGTAACACCGACGCGTTTACCATCTTGATCATAGACACTGGTCATTCCAATTTTTTTACCTATCAATCCAGACATATTATCACCTCCTGGTTTAAACTTTAATTTCTATTTCTACTCCACGTGGTAGCTCTAATTTCATTAACTCATCTATAGTAGATTGATTAGTAAAATAAATATCTATCAATCTCATATGAGTAGCCAGTTGAAACTGTTCACGAGACTCTTTATGCACAAAAGTAGAACGATTAACTGTAAAAATCTTTTTTTCTGTAGGCAATGGAATAGGTCCATTGATGACAGCTTTTGTCGCCTTCACAGATTTTATGATCTTCTCTGCAGACTTGTCTATCAGATAATGATCGTAAGACTTTAATTTAATTCTTATTCTATTCACAATATTCTATTTTTTATAAATTCACTTTAATACCTTTAGTTTTAAAAATTACTTCTTCGGCTATAGCATCAGGGCAAACGGCATAGCGTTTAAACTCCATATTCACAGAAGCTCTACCACTACTTAAGCTTCTAAGAATAGTTACATAACCGAACAATTCAGCTAATGGTGCCTCAGCTCTAATCACTTGATAAACATCTTCGCCTTCTATATTTAATATTTCTCCTCTTCTGCGAGTAATATCACTAGTTATCTCTCCAATATATTCTATAGGAGATATAATTTCTAACCTCATAATAGGCTCTAGTAAAACAATTTTTAAATTTTTACAAGCCTCTTTAAAGGCAATACTTGCAGCTATCTCAAATGATAGAGCATCACTATCTACAGGATGAGTAACTACATCTAACAATCTAACATGAGCATTTAACACAGTATATCCAGCTATGACTCCATTTTGCATAGCTGAGCGAAATCCTTTTTCTGTAGCAGAAATAATATCTTTAGATACTGCTTTACCTACTAAATTTTCGAAATTTAATCCTACATTATCAAATGGTTCACCAGACAATTCGAACTCTAATTCAGCATATTTGCCTTTGCCGCCAAATTGTTTTTTATAAATCTCTCTATATGTTGTTTTGCCGATGATACCTTCACGATAATTAACCTGTGGTCTACCTAAATTACATTCAATATTAAACTCACGAGCTAGTCTATCAGCAACAATATCTAAATGTAGTTCACCCATACCATTAAGTATGATTTGTCCTGTTTCTTCGTCAGTTTTTATCCAAAGTGAGGGATCCTCATCAGCAATTTTTTGCAATGATTCTACCATTTTAGCAATATCTTTTTGATATTTAGCTTCAATAGCTATAGATATCACTGGGTCTGGGAAATGAATAGATTCGAAAGCAATAGGATGCGCACTATCGCATAGTGTATCACCTGTAGTAGAATCTTTTAATCCTACTATAGCAGCTATATCACCTGCAGAAAAAGAATCTATTTTAATTTGTTTATTAGCGTGTATATGAAATAGTCGAGCAGCACGTTCTTTTTTATCTAATCTAGAATTATACAACATATCTCCTTGAGAAATGACGCCACTATATAATCTAGTAAAAGCTATACGTCCCACATATGGATCATTCATAACTTTAAAAATCAAAGCGCTCAAAGGTTCTTCATCAGATATTTTTCTAATAGTTTTCTCGCCAGTTCTAGGATTGATACCTTCTACCACGCCTATATCAGCAGGAGATGGCAGATAATTAATAACTGCATCTATCAATGGTTGTACACCAATGTTTTGCAAAGAAGATCCGCACAAAATAGGAGTAAATTTAAGAGATAGAGTTCCTTTTCTAAGATTTTTTAATATTTCCTCGTTAGTAATAGAATTAGGATCATTAAAGAATTTTGACATTATATCATCATCTAATTCTGAAATAGTTTCTAATAAATTAGATCGATATTCATCAGCGAGTGATTTTAGATTTTCTGGAATATCTTTATAAATATAAACTGATCCATCAGGGTAGTTATCTAAATCCCAATAAATAGCTTTCAAAGAAATCAAATCTATGATACCATCGAAAGTATCATTTTCGAAAATAGGTAATTGAATAGGTACAGGAGTAGCACCTAATTTATCTTTTATTTGACGAATAGCTTTAAAGAAATCTGCTCCGGGTCTATCTAATTTATTAATATAGCAAATACGAGGAACGCGATATTTGTCAGCTTGACGCCAAACAGTTTCTGATTGAGGTTGCACACCAGCCACACCACAAAAAATTACTATACTACCATCTAGTACACGCAGAGAACGTTCTACCTCTACAGTAAAGTCTACATGACCAGGAGTATCTATAATATTAATTTGATAATCATTATCATTAAGAGTCCAATGAACGGTAGTAGCTGCAGAAGTAATAGTAATGCCACGTTCTTGTTCTTGTGGCATCCAATCGGTAGTAGCAGTACCATTATCTACTTCACCAATAGCATAATTAACCCCTGTATAATACAGTATACGCTCAGTAGTGGTAGTTTTACCAGCATCTATGTGAGCGATTATGCCTATATTTCTTAATGGGGTTAAATCTTTCATGGTGAAAAAATATTAATTAAAATCTAAAATGAGCGAATGCTTTATTAGCATCAGCCATTCTATGAATTTCTTCTTTACGTTTATAAGCGCTACCTTCACCTTTACTAGCAGCGATAATTTCATTAGCTAATTTAGCAGCCATACCTTTATCGCCACGTTTACGAGCATATAAAATAAGATTTTTCATCCCTATGCTCATTTTTCTATCAGGTCTAATCTCAGTAGGTATTTGAAAAGTAGCTCCACCGATACGACGACTGCGAACTTCTATCTGAGGTGAAACGTTTTCGAGGGCTTTTTTGAAAGTATCTAGACCATCTTCATTAGTTCTTTTAGTTACAATATCTATAGCATCATAAAAGATTTTATAAGCAGTTTCTTTTTTCCCTTGAAGCATTAAATTATTAACAAATTTAGCCACAACTTCGTCCTGATATTTAGGATCTGGCAATATAATTCTCTGTTTTGCTTTTGCTTTTCTCATTGTTAATTACTTTTGTTTTTGTTTTGGTCGTTTAGCACCATATTTACTTCTACCTTGTTTTCTTTTTTCTACGCCAGCAGTGTCTAATGCTCCACGTATGATATGATAACGTACACCTGGTAAATCTTTTACACGACCACCTCTTACTAAAACGATGCTATGTTCTTGAAGGTTATGACCTTCTCCGGGAATATATGCTATCACTTCATATCCATTTGTTAACCTTACTTTAGCTACCTTTCTCAAAGCTGAATTAGGTTTCTTAGGTGTAGTTGTGTAAACACGAGTACAAACACCTCTTCGTTGAGGACAATTAGCAAGAGCTGGACTCTTACTAGTCCTTCTCTTTGCTTTCCTCCCTTTTCTTATCAACTGTTGTATTGTTGGCATATTGTTTGTTATGTTTTTTTAAATTAGTTTGCAAAATTATATATTATTATTTAATTGACAAAATATTTTTTGAAATTTTTTATAATTTTTTCATTTCTTTCTTTTTTTGTAGTGAATATTTGAGTTAAATAATTAATATCTAATTGATATATAATATTTTATACATTTTTATTTTTTGAATTTTTTCAGTGTTAAATCAAAAATAATTTTAATTTTATTTTTTAATAAAATTATTTTCAAAATATTTAAATTTTTTATTTAATTTTGCTTTAATATTTATTTAAAGTTAAAAGTTTTGTTTAATTCTAAAAATCAACATTCAAATTTATGAAAAAATTATTTTTAATTTCAATTTTGATTGTCATAACAATGACAATGTATGGGCAAAAAGCAGCCCGACACACAAGCAAACGCTTCGCAAAAGTCAAAGAGCCATTTTTTCCTTCGCACGAAAAGAGTAAATTTACAAATACAAACTTTAAAATTAAATAGTTATGGCAATAATTGATCTAGTCCGTTGGGCACCTCAAGGAAATCAAACCATATATGCCTATAGGTTTCCTGAGACAAATCTTAGCACATACACACAGTTGATTGTGCAAGAATCACAAGAGGCAATTTTATTTTCAAAAGGTCAAATTGTAGGTAAATTTGGACCCGGTAAACATACACTTAATACGGAAAACCTGCCAATATTAAGAAGTTTATACGGACTCCCTTTTGGTGGTAAAAATCCATTTACAGCAGAAGTTTGGTTTGTAAACAAACTACAACCTTATAATATTGATTGGTCAATTGACCGAATGGATATTCATGATGCTGATTACAATACAGGTATTCCGCTTGTTGCTAATGGTAGATATGGTTTAAAAATTACGGACGCAGAAAGATTTTTGATAAAAATTGTTGGGACAAAAAATTCATTTGACCAAAATGATCTGACTGACCAGTTTTTTGGTGAATTTTCAACAAAAACAAAGTCTACTGTTTTGCAATTCATGATTAATAATAGAATTGGATTAAAACAAATTTCCGCCCATTTAGACAGCATATCTGAACATTTAAAAACGGTAATGCTGCCTTTTTGGGAAAATCTTGGTTTGGAACTTACGAAGTTCTATGTTACAAGTATAGAAGTTGATAGTTCAACCGAAGTTGGAAAACGTGTGTTAGATGCAATTTCTCGCCAAAGTGCACAATCTATTGGTGGTTACACTTGGCAACAAGAACAAGCGTTTGGTGTAGCTAACAATGCAATAGACGGTTTTTCAAACAGTAATTCAGGAATATTAGGAGCTGTTATTGCAACAAATATGATGGGAGGTTTAGGAGGTGCAGGCGGTGTTATGCAGCCACAATACAATCAACCAACATTTGGCGGTACGAATCAGAATCAACAGGGCAATAATGTTCAACCAGTTAATCAAGTAAAAGAGGTTTTCTGTTCAAATTGTTCAAAGAAATTTCCTAGTACACATCGTTTTTGCCCTCATTGTGGAGACCCTTATGATGCTTGTCCTAAATGTGGAACGGATAACGATAAAAATGCAAAACGATGTGTAAGTTGTGGCACTCCACTTCAAACTGAAATGTCATTATGTACTAATTGTAACACACCTCTTGCTCCCGGTAGTTCATTTTGTGGAAATTGTGGTCAACAGCAAGCAGAAAATAAATGTACAAGATGTGGAACTGCATTAAATCCAACAATAAAGTTCTGTCCTAAATGTGGTCAAAAACGCTAACTAAAAAATTAAAGTTATGAATGCTAAAAAAATATTTTCGTTATTGCTTGCACTCTTTGGAGAAGCACTGATTATTTTCTGTTTTTTACATTTTGGCAAAAATGTCCAGACAGAAATATTAACACTTAATATTATTGTATCAACAATAATTTATTGTCTTGTATTTGTAGATGTAATTTTTCCATGGGTTAACCTAAAAGATAAATCACAGAAGCAAATTGGTTCTATTGGTTTAAGATGGTTTTTTACATTTTTCTATTTGATACTCGCTATAGGGGTTATGATATTTTTCAATACTGTAAAACCCATTCATTATACGAATCAAATTATTATTCATGGTATTCTATTCTTTCTGCTATTGCTTGGTCTATTTATGGCTTTTTCATCATCCGACAAGGTAAGTGAAGTTTATTTTGAAGAAAAACAAAACAGAGATAGGATTGATGAAATGAAGAAGGTTACAAAAGAACTTCAATTAAAATTAGATGCCATGAATAATATTCCAATAGAAATCATTAATCGTATTAATGAACTACAGGAAAATTTACGATATCTATCGCCCAGCAATAATAGTGATGCATTGGTTCTTGAAAGCAAATTTGTTGAAGAAATTAGAATGTTAAATAATTGCTTTTCAGATAATCCATTAAACATTGAAATTGTCATCAGCAACATTAAAAATTGCGAAAGGACATACAAAGAACGCAAACAAATTTTCTCAAATTAATATAAATCCAGTAAATCAAATCGTATGAAAGGTAAAATTTTTCCGGAATCGAGTAATATCTACCAAGATCAGGCGAAGATATTATTCAACTATTACCAGTCAATGGCTGAAAAAATAGTACAAGAAGAGGAACGCATTGAAAAAGAAATTGCGAAACTCGAAGAAGAAAAAAAGATGATAGAAGATATTCTTTCTTCTTTTTGGAACAGAATTAAATTATGGTTTCAAGGCAAACTAAAGAAAACGAGATTACAGGTTGAAACCCTAAACACAAGAATCGCTGAATTTCAGAAAATGCACAAAGAAATTTTCAGGGATTACAAAGTAAGTAAATTGGGCGTTGCTTATGTTCCAATTGCCGACCAAATTAAGTATGAAAATAAAAGCTTTATTGTTGATCATACGGGAATGGTTGAGGAATCAGAAGTTAAATTGCAATTGTCAAAACAAAACGACTTACTTATTCAAACAATTTCAGAGTTAGAAAAACTTTCGGGTGAAGCACCTATTGTTGAAAGTTCAAACGAAATTGAAGAAATTGAGACAGAACAGTATTCCAAATCAATGCAACAACTAAATCAACATGATTATTTTGGGAAACTTGAACGTTCGTTGAGAACAATTTCATATTGTATGGATGATTTAGATGTAACCTCGGTTCAATTACCACTAGTTGCGAATGAAAGTTCATATCTTAACTTTTTAAAGGAGTTTGCGACCAATGAAATTCCTGAAAATGCACCAATTTTTAAAGCATTTGACACACAAAAATACAATGAGCAGATTTCAAAATTTCAGGAATTAAATAAACTAAAAGATTCTTTATCAAGACATACTGCACAGTTTGAAGATGTATTGAAAGGACTAATGATTACAATGGCAAATTCCGTTCAAGCAATATCCGCATTGAAAATTGCTTCAACAGATAAAATTGTTTTTGAATCAAATAAGGTACTTTATAAAATACTTAAATCTCCTTATAACCATTACTCTCCTGTTTTAGAGGCATCAGAGATTGAACGAATCAGAAATGAAAGTTTTAATTATAGTGAAGCGGTTTCTGATTATGTTCCATTCCAACTAAAAGATAGTTCAAAAGTCCGTTTCAATTTAGTTTCTGGTATGTGGACAGCCGAAGATGGTAGTACAACCAATTTCCCATTTGGCGTTCATCAAATCCATGAAGAAATTGTTGCTCCTATCGTTCAAAACCTGATGAATGAAACAAGAATTGAACGTTTGAAAATATATAATCATATCAAAGACCAAAAAATAAGTTACCTTAACAAATGGCATCAGGATACGGAAGATTTTTATGGAAGAAACCGTGCAGAAAGTGCCGATTTGATAAATTTAATGAGAGCCAGTTTAAGAGATTATGTTGCAGCATACAATACATTAACTTCTTTGAAGAAAACTGAGGATAGTATGGCACAATCTGGAGGGTCTTTAGATTCGACAGTTGTAACAGCAACTGAAAACTCAGCAGAAGTATTTGCAGCCTTTGAACTTCAATCAAAAGAATTCCAAAATGTTCTGCTTGACTTTGAGAACTACATGGAGCGTTTGAAAGAAGACATTGATATGAAAGCACAAAAGTTTGAGCACATTGATTATTACGATGCATTGCTACGGGATGGAATATCAAAAGAAATTGCTGTTGCTGCGGATGAAGTTCATGATTTTGACGCAAGAAGAAAACCTCTTATTACAGTAAATCCATTATTTGCAAAAACTTCAGATTTACCTCCAACTCCGGATGTGGAAGATATTACCTTCGAGCACATTTCTTTGAATCTACCGAATATTGCAAAAAATACATTAAGAGAACTTGAAGATGATTTGGTAATTGAGCAACCTATTTCAGAAGAAAATGATGAAATTGAAAGCACGAATATTGAATCTGATATTGAGAATAATGTTGAATCAGATGATAATATTATAGAAAATCAAGATGCTGACGATAATTCTGAATCAGAAGAAAAAGAAGATAACAATGATGCATCTGATGAAGATGAAGAAGATTTTTCTGATGAAGATGAAAACGATGATTCTGAAAGTGATAATGAAGATAGCGAAGATGAAGAAGATGAAGAAGATTTTTCTGATGAAGATGAAAACGATGATTCTGAAAGTGATAATGAAGATAGCGAAGATGAAGAAGATGAAGAAGATGAAGAAAATAAAAAGAATTAATCATTTAAACTGAAAGAATTATGGCAACATTTAACTATACAGTAGATACAAAGCCAATGGCAGATGAAATGCGTAGTGTTTCACGACATGTGAACGCCACTACCGATGCCGTTGTAGCTATGCAAACAGCAGTCATAATTGCTGAAGAAAAAGCAGCAGACCATGTTTGCAATAATGTAAACAAAGGATTTTATTCTTTGATTCGCTCCCAAATCTCGCAGAAAATGGCAAAATTACAAAGCGAGGTTGATTCTCATCTTATGCAATTGGTTCAGCAAAAAAATGCTTTACTAAGCATTAAAAACCGAATGCAAAAGGATTACAACATGATAGCCAGCAGGTACATCAAACTTTTTAACGGGTTAAACTCAAATTTGAAACAGAGAGTTTTTGAACTTGACAAGCCAACTATTGATTTTGCAGTTAAAGAGGTTGACAAAGTTTCTAACAGAACAAAATATTTAACAGCAACTATCCCGATAGCACAGTTGGAGTCTTTAGCAGCGAGCCAAAAAATTGTTGCATCAAATGTTAAGTATCGTGGTCTTAATGTAATCAAGTCAATGCGTAGTTTTCTTTTTGAAATGAATACGCAAAAGAAACTTACAGACCAGATATTAATAAATGATGGCAGATATACCGAAACAGCAACAGTTTATATTCCAATTGTAATATGTGAATGCAATAGAGATAAAACTGGTACCGGAATTGAAATTTCTGTTTCTGATGTTGAGTTGGATAATATTTCAAAGTCTGCGATTAAGAATACTGCATTCGCAGAACTTAATCAAATTGAATGGCAAGCCAAAACTTCACCCAATACAGAAGTTAAAAGCGAGTTCAGTAAATTAGTATCATCTTCCTCAAAGTCGCAACGAGTAAAGGATATGGCTACGAAGTTGTTTCAGTCTAATAATTATCAAACCATTTAAATGTTAAAGATATGAGTTATTCAAGGAAATATCATGAAACAATAACAGTTAGAGGGTCAAAGACCGTAACTGTATCATATCCAAAATCTGAAAGTGGTGGAAGTAAATCTGTTACTGTGGATTATGTTGAAAATGTACCTGTAGACGTTAATATCCATGTTGATACAGATCCATTTGATGATAGTGTTGAAAGTTGCAATACAAATGTAAATTTGCTTACCGGTGCTGTGGTTGCAACGGAAGTAGCACAAATTGCTTCTATTGACAAAAATTCAAAGAAAGTAGCAAATACTATTATCGATGGCTTTTTTGGTTATATACGCTCAGAAATAAGCCAACAAATTGCTGAATTAACTCAGGGTATAGATTCTCAATTGATGCACCTTAGAGAATTATCGAAAGCTGTAGTTGATAAGAAACGACAAATGGAAGGCGATTTTTTGCGAATTTCAAGCAGATACATAAAAACTTTTGACGATCTGAATAATGAATTATCTAACCGTATTTTTGAACTCGATAAACCCACATTTGTTTTCAAAAAAGAATTAGATAATCAAAGTATCAGAACTACCAACAATGATTTAGTTAACACTGTTGCAATTTTTGGCAAAGAGGGTAGCGAATTACATTCAAAAATAAGTGCCTCAATTGCAAAAAAACGTGCTTTAGATACATTGAATAAAGCTAAAGTATTTTTATGGCAGCAGAAAAAGTTAAACAATACCATACAGCAAAGCATGTTGAATGAAAGCACGGAATCTCCGCAATATTCACCTGTGTGTTTTATAGAAACAAAAGCGGATAAAAATCAAATATCTAAAGGATTACATACACCTTCATTCGTTTCTGCTTTGCAGGAAAACCAAACAAAAAATGAGCTAATTGAGCAATTCAATGAATCAACAAATTCATGGAGTACAATAACAAAAGATTACACAGAAAATCTTAAATTGTACTTTAATTCTGAATTAAACAAATCATACACAACTGCCGACCAACATTCGGTAAGGGTAAAGGAAATGATTCAAAAGATTGCCAATCTGGGTTCTATTCAAACAATAAGTGTTCAAAATCTTTAAAAAATAATAACAATGAAAGAGTTAAAAGAAATTCGATTCAATGAAACCAATATCCAACTTAAGGACAATTTGGTTAAAGGCTCTATACTTCCTGAAAAAATTGCTGAGTTAAATAGAACTATCACAATACAGGGTAGTACCGTTATTGAGGGTCCTGTATATGCACATAAGTTAGAGATTCAACAAGGTGATTCAGAAATACATGGAGCAGTATTTACACAGCTTGAACTGTATGTAAATAGTGAAGCAAAAGGTAATGTTACCTTCAAAAAAAGTGTAGGTTCAGCCAATTCAATTGTTTCAAGGGCTCAAAACTGCAATATTATGTTTCATAGTGACATAAATGCAAAGAGCGTAACTTTGTATAATGCTTTTGTTGCTGGTAGCATATATGCAGATGAAATAATACTTGAGAACAGTGTTGTAATTGGTGGCGTTTTTGCAACTCAAACAATTGATTTAACTAATTCAATTGTTGGCACATTTAACACTCCATCTATTAAAGCGGCTCAAATGGTAAGTTTGCTTTTACCAAGTGCTTTTTCTATTGAAAAAATACTTGTTGTGCCAGGGACAAAATTCTACAATCTAAGCTTGGCTGATTTAGGCTCATTATACAAAGGGTTGCCACAGTCAATAAATTCTGGTAGAATTGAAATGAACATTGATGCTGATGAAGTTAAAACTACCTTAACGAATGAAGAAACCCAAAAAACATTAAGAAGCTACACAGTCGTTGGAAAAGTTTTAGCAGCAGATTTGTTGGATATGGATAAATTTCAAAATCACTTTTTATTGACTGCCGCAAGCTTAGGTACTCAATTACTGAAAACCTATGACTTGGGAGTCGATGCCAAAGGACAACCAGCAACTTTGACAATGGAGAAAATTAGAAACTTCTTCTTTGATATTTTACATGGTAAAATTGAAGTTCAAGAAATTAACGGAAACTTTGATATTTCACAAATTACTGGAAAATTTAATTAAGCAATGCCGGACGTAAAGCAAGCACATTTGCAAACCGCAGAATGCCAACTCACAAACCAAAGTTTGCAAAAGAGCTTGCTTTGCCCACCCGGAAAAACAAAAAATCTTCCCTCTCTAAAAAATAAAACTTTGCC
>JAGPGB010000032.1 GCA_018056215.1 Bacteroidales bacterium
AGGCGGGCGTGGGAGCGGTACAGTGCTCTGATGTCATTAACATATTTAATCTATAACATTTAAATATTTTTTAACAAACATTTCTCACCCTCCTACTTTCTACTTTTTTACCTCCTCATTTATTTTAAAATTTTTTATCGCCTTTTTTATAAATTTTCTTTTAAATTTTTAATTTTAAGTTTAAGTTTAAACTATTTTCTTTAAAGGAACTTTTAAAAATTTGTAATTATCATATATATCAATACAACTACTTATATTTGATGAATAAAAAACAAAAAAAATAAACATAGCTAATTCATTAGAATTAATAAAGAAAATTGTAGATTTTGTAAATATTAAAAAAAACTTTTATCATGAACAAGTTGTTTGTTTAAATTTACTGAATATTAAAAAATTGATAGACAGATAGAAAGAATTATTTTTGCAAAAAATGAATTTTTAGAATTCACTTTAAGTAACATTATTTCAAAAATAATTATTAATTTTATAAATATTTTTAACATTCAAATTATGAAAAGAACAATTTTGACACTTTTAAGTTGTATCATTTACATTATGATTTATTCACAGGAATTTAATAATGCTGAAGCAGACAAAATAATAAATGGTGCTGAACGCATTTATTATAATGATAATAAAACTTTCCCTTCTTACATTAAATTTAATAGTAGTATTGACAAAACTACTGATCAGCTACTCTCGGAGTGGCAAAAAACTTTTAAAATAAATTATAAATTATTAAATGTAGAAAAAGATTTAATCGGATTAGAACATTACAAATATCAGCAATACTACGATACTATTCCTATTGAATGGGCTATTTTTAAATTACATGTGAAAAATGGGAAAATTAATTCTTTTAGTGGGACCATTTGGACAGACATTCATCCTATTTCTAGCCCGTCAATCAGTGGTGATATGGCAGTTAAGATAGCTCTAGATGTACATAAAGCAGATTTATATATGTGGCAGGATAGTGCTGAGGAGGCATATTTGAAAATTATTAATAAAGATCAAAATGCTACCTATATTCCACAACCACATTTAGTGATTTATAAAACTAATGATCGAGAAAATTTGGCATACAAGCTAACTATTTATTCTAAAAGGCCACTTGCTAAAAAAGATTATTATATAGATGCTAATACTGGAGAAATTATAGATATTATCAATAAAATACAAAATTCAGATGTGCAAGGTACAGCTGTTACCAAATATAGTGGTACTCAAACTATAACGACAGATTCATATAGTGGATATTATAGATTGAGAGAGTCTGGAAGAGGTAATGGTATTTTCACATATAATATGCAACTTGGCAGTGATTATAATAGTGCTGTAGATTTTACTGATAATGATAATTACTGGAATAATGTAAATGCACAAAAAGATGAAGTTGCTACTGATGCACATTGGGCTTCTGAGAAATATTATGATTATTTTTATAATACATTTAATAGAAACAGTATAGATAATAACGGTTTTGCTTTATATAATTATGTGCATACAGATCTAACTGCATTTGGATTGTCAGACAATGTTAATGCTTTTTGGGATGGCTCTAGAATGACATATGGTGATGGAGATGCTACATATTCTCCATTGACAACTGTCGACATTACTGCTCATGAAATCACGCATGGTCTTACAGAATTTACAGCGGGATTAGTCTATGCTAATGAATCAGGTGCATTAAATGAAGCTTTTAGTGATATTTTTGGTACTGTTGTAGAGTTTTATGCTAAACCTACCGATGCTAATTGGACTATAGGCGAAGATATAGGTGCTGCTTTCAGATCAATTGCTAATCCCAATATGTATCAAAATCCTGATACATATTATGGTGATTACTGGGATCCAAGTGAAGAAGTGCATAATAACAGTACTGTTTTTAGTCATTGGTTCTATATTTTAGTAAATGGTAAAACTGGGACTAATGATATTGGTAATAATTTTTCAGTGACTGGAATTGGTATAGATAAGGCTGCTAAGATAGCTTATTATACATTGGTTAATTATTTGCCTACTTCTGCTACTTATTCTGATGCTCGTTTTTATACAATTTTGACAGCTACAGACTTATATGGTCCTTGTTCTGCTGAGGTAGAGGCCGTTACTAATGCTATGTATGCTATTGGTGTAGGTGATCCATATCAGCCAGGTGTATCAGCTAATTTCTCAGCGTCTATCACTCAAAATTGTCTAGCTCCATTAACCGTTCAATTTAGTAATTTATCTAATAATGCATCTTCCTATTATTGGGATTTTGGTGATGGTAGTACTAGTACTGTACAAAATCCTTCTCACACTTATAACAGCTATGGCAATTATACTGTTACACTTATTGCAGATGGCAATAGTTGTGGTATAGATACTTTAACTATGACAAATTATATTTCTGTAGATCCTAATAACTTGTGTTATGTTGAAATGCCTCTAAATGGTAGTGGTGGTAATATTTCAAATTGTAATGGGATTTTGTATGATGGTGGTGGTCCTAATGGCAATTATGATGATGCTTCGGATGCTATTATCACTATTAGTCCTACTGGTGCAACTTCTATTATGCTCTTTTTTAATTCTTTCGATATAGAGCCTGGTAGTGGTACTAGTTGCGATTATGATTATTTAGAAATATTTGATGGACCTAATACTAGTAGTACTTCTCTGGGTAGATATTGCAATACTACAGGTGCTCCTGACACTATATTCTCTTCTGGTAATGCATTGACTTTGAAATTACATTCTGATCAGGCTCTTAACTTGAATGGTTTCGAAGCAGTGTGGATTTGTAATGCTACCAATGTAGCTCCCCTATCTGCTTTTCAAATAGATTCTATAAATCCATGTAATGGCTTTGTTCAATTTATAGATCAATCATTTCATAATCCTACTAGCTGGTCTTGGGACTTTGGTGATGGCAGTACATCAAATTTACAATCACCTTATCATATTTACAATAATAATGGTGTTTATACAGTGTCTCTAAGTACTAGCAATAGTTATGGTAGCCATAGCATTACCAAGACAAATATCGTTAATATTAATAGACCACAGCCTCCTACAGTGATGGGAGACACAATATGTCCTAATGAAACAGCAAATTTATTTGCTAATGGCAGTGGAGAAGTTCTATGGTACTATTCTACAACAGATTTATCTTCGTTTAATACTGGCCAATCATTCATTACTCCAGCTTTGCAACAGACAACTACCTATTGGGTACAGGATCATTTCCCATCAGCTTCTTACAATGTGGGTGATACTCGCAGCTCAAGTAATGGTGGTTATTTTACAAATACTAATCAACATTATTTGATTTTTGACAGTTATGCTAATTCTATTTTAGTTTCTGTAGAGGTAAATGCTCAGGGTGCAGGCAATAGATATATAGAATTAACAGATTATCAAGGGAATACTATTGCCGATAAAACTGTAAATATCCCCAATGGCATCTCTCGTATTAACTTAGGATTTAATTTACCTATAGCTAATAATCTGAAACTATGGGGACCAGGGTCTCCGTATTTATGGAGAAATAATAGTGGCAGTAGTTATCCTTATCAAATAAATAATGTTTTATCTATCACTGGCTGTTCTGCTTCAGATCAGGGATATTACTACTATTTTTATGATTGGGAAATCAAAATACCAGATTGTTCTAGTAGCAAAGTTCCCATTATAGCTTTTGTGGATGAGTGTCAAAATATAGCTGAGAGCTCAAATCAACTGATAAATATTTATCCAAATCCTACTAGTGATAGAGTAAATATCGAATTAAATGATAATATGAGCTTAAAGGGATTATCATTATTAGACATTACTGGTAGAGTGATACCTACCAATATATTTTTAAATTCACAAAATAGTTTTTATTTAGATTTATCTAATTTAGCTGATGGTATTTATTATTTACAGTTATTTATTGATGAAAGTAAATACATTAATAAAATTATAGTACAGCACTAACTTATATAGCTAATGTAAAGTAATTTTATCTCAATAAAGTTTAGTAACTTTGAAAAAACATATCATTTTACTATGATTAGGAATGAAGCAATAAATTTAGATAAAGAAAATTTAAGTGAAAAGGATCGAGAGTATGAGAGCTTGATAAGGCCTAAAGATTTTGGTGAATTTTTTGGACAACAGCAGATAGTAGAGAACTTACGTATTTTTGTGAAAGCTGCTAAAGCTCGTCATGAGGCTCTAGATCATGTTTTACTACATGGGCCACCGGGTTTAGGAAAAACTACTCTTTCATATATTATAGCAAATGAATTAGGTGTAGATATTAAAGTAACTTCTGGACCAGTACTAGAGAAGCCTGGAGATTTAGCTGGTTTGTTAACTTCTATGAAACCATTTGATGTGTTATTTATAGATGAAATACATCGCCTCAGCTCAGTAGTAGAGGAATATTTGTACTCTGCTATGGAGGATTATAAAATAGACATTCTCATTGAGTCTGGACCTAATGCTAAATCTATTCAAATTAAACTGAATCCATTTACTCTCATTGGAGCAACAACTAGGTCTGGATTATTGACATCTCCTCTTAGGTCTAGATTTGGTATAAGTTCTAGATTAGATTACTATACTACTGATGTTTTACTACAGATAGTACTCAGGTCTGCCAAAATATTAAATGTGGAGATAGACATGAATGCTGCAGAAGAAATAGCACGCCGTAGTAGAGGGACTCCTCGTATAGCAAATTTATTGTTACGTAGAGTTAGGGATTTCGCACAGATAAAAGGCTCGGGAGTTATAGAAAAACAAATCACTCTCTATGCTCTCAATGCCCTCAATATCGATTCTCATGGTCTTGATGAAATGGATATTAAAATTTTATCTACTATTATTGAAAAATTTAATGGTGGTCCTGTCGGTTTAAATACCATAGCTACAGCTGTGAGTGAAGATCCTGGTACTATTGAAGAAGTTTATGAACCTTTTCTAATACAGCAAGGTTATCTCAAACGTACTCCACGTGGCCGTGAAGCTACCAAATTAGCTTATGAACATTTAAACATTAAAAACAAAAGTAATGAGGATACTCTTCCATTATTTTAATAATTTTACTAATTTATGAATATTTTTTTATGAAAATACTTGTTACTGGCAGTGCCGGATTTATTGGATTTCATTTGACAAAAAAATTACTAGAAAGAGGTGATGAAGTTGTAGGAATAGATAACATTAATAACTATTATGATGTGAATTTAAAATATGCTCGATTAGCTGAAACAGGCATTGATAAAATTGCTGAGAATTGGAACAAACCTATTGCTAGCACTAAATATCCTAATTATAATTTTATTAGAATGAATTTAGAAGATAAAGATGCTATCAAAAATCTTGTACTTAACGAACAATTTGATAACATATGCCATTTAGCAGCTCAGGCAGGTGTGAGATACAGTTTAGAAAATCCTTATGCTTATATAGATAGCAATATTGTTGGTTTTCTAAATATTCTAGAGGCTGCTCGAGATAATAATATAAAACATCTGGTTTATGCAAGCTCATCCAGTGTGTATGGTGGCAATACCAAAATGCCTCTAAGCACTGCAGACAGTGTAGATCATCCTATTAGTTTATATGCAGCTACTAAAAAAAGTAATGAATTGATGGCACATGTTTATAGTCATTTATTTAATATTCCTACGACAGGATTGAGATTTTTCACTGTTTATGGGCCTTGGGGACGACCAGATATGGCTTTATTTCTATTTACTAAATCTATATTAGAGAATAGACCTATTCAAGTATTTAATTATGGCAATATGACTAGAGATTTTACTTTTATCAATGATATCATTGAGGGAGTAATTAAAATAATAGATAAACCAGCTAAGCCAACTATAGATGCTAATCCAGATCCATCAAGTAGTAATATTGCTCCATATAAGGTATATAATATTGGCAATTCTAACCCTGTAAAACTATTAGACTATATAGAAGCTATAGAAAATGAATTAGGCAAAAAAGCCATTAAAGAATTTCTACCTATGCAACCAGGTGATGTACCCTACACTGAAGCTGATGTTTCTGATTTAGTGAGAGATTTTGGTTATAAACCCACAACTAAAGTGCAAGATGGCATTAGAGAATTTATTAAATGGTATAAAAAATTTTATAATATAGACTAATAAAAATATTTTAACTATTAACTTTATAATCATTTGATTGACTTAAAAATATTAAAGAAATCTAAGCGAAACCATCGTAAAAATAAAAAAAATTTTGTATTTTTGTATAAATTATGAATAATTTATTTGGACTAAGTGAAGAAGAAAGTAAACATCTAGTAAATAGATATAGATATTTATTGCGTACACTGCGATATAATACTAGCAAAGAAAATAGAGCACTTATTAGAAAAGCCTTTAATCTAGCTAGCGAGGCTCATAAAGGTATGCGTAGATATAGTGGAGATCCGTATATCTATCATCCACTAGAGGTAGCCATAATATGTTCAGAAGAGATAGGACTAGGTACTACATCTATTGTTAGTGCTCTATTACACGATGTAGTCGAGGATACAGATTATACATTAGATGATATAAGAAATCATTTCGGCGATAAAATAGCTTCTATAGTTGATGGATTAACAAAAATCACTGATTTTATCCAATTAGCTGAATCTAATAATAATACTTCTGCTCAAGCTGAGAATTTTAGGAAAATTCTGATAACAATGGCTGATGATGTTAGAGTGATTTTGATAAAACTAGCAGATAGACTACATAATATGCGTACTCTAAATTCTATGCCTCCTGATAAGCAACAACGTATCTCTGCAGAAACTTCCATTTTATTTGCTCCATTAGCACATAGATTAGGATTGTATAATATTAAAAGTGAATTAGAAGATTTAGCTCTCAAATATAATGATCCTGAAATGTACAACTACATTAACTCTAAAATAGAAGAAACTTCTTCTGAACGTGATGCTTTTATTAAAGAATTTCTAAATCCTATCATTGAGAGGCTAAATCAAACTGATTTAAAATACAAAATCACTTGGCGTACAAAAGCTATATCATCTATTTATCGCAAAATGACTCAGAAACAGCTAAATTTCGAAGATATTTATGATGTTTTTGCTATTAGAATAATATTAGATAGTACACCAGAAAATGAAAGAGCAGATTGCTGGCGAGTGTATAGTATAGTTACTGATGTTTATAATATGAATCCAGAACGTCTACGCGATTGGATATCTGTGCCTAAAGCTAATGGTTATGAATCTTTACATGTAACGTTAATGAGTAATAAAGGTAGATGGGTAGAGGTACAGATTAGGTCTGAACGCATGGATGAAATTGCTGAAAAAGGCTATGCTGCTCATTGGAAATATAAAGAAGATAATGGCAAAACGAGTACCTTAGATGAATGGTTAAATTCTATACGAAATATTTTAGAAAATCCAAATGAAAATGCTTTAGATTTTTTGGATGACCTCAGATTTGCTCTTTTTACTGATGAAATACCAGTTTTCACTCCTAAAGGTAAACTATTACAATTACCTAAAGGCTCTACAGTTGTTGATTTCGCATATGCTATTCATACAGACTTAGGTGATCATTGCATAGGTGCTCAGGTAAATCATAAACTAGTGCCAGTAAGTACAATCCTTAAAAGTGGCGACCAAGTAAATATTTTAACAAGTGAAAAAGCTAGCCCTAGTGCAGATTGGCTAAATTTTGTAAAAACTACTAAAGCCCATAATGCTATCAAAGCTGCCCTGCATAAAGAAGAGACAGAAATGGCTGAGCATGGCAAAGAAATCATCGAGAGAATGTTTACTCAAATAAAAGAAACATATAATGAGAATACGGTCAATAAATTTGCTCATCATTTAGGATATAACAATAATAAACAATTGTACCTGGCAGCTGCTAAAGGTCAATTAGATGTTAAACAATTGAAACAATTTATACAATCTCAACGTCCATCGACTTTTTCTAGACTTTTCAGGCATTCTTCGACGAACAAAAATAGTGATGATAATAGAGATCTCACAGCAATGTCTACTAATGTTGATAATTCAATGTTAGACAATACTCAACAAATTAATTATATCCTGAGTGATTGCTGTAATCCTATTATTGGCGACAATCTAATAGGCTTCTTCAGAGATGCCAATACTCTAGAAATTCATAGAACTACTTGTCCAGTTTTCAAAGAAAAAGCTGCTTTTTTTGGCAATAAGGTAACTAAAGTAAAATGGGAAGAAAATAGACCATTAGAATTCAAAACTAGCATTGGATTAGAAGGTAGTGATAGGAAAGGCATTGTAAAAGATATTAGCAAGTTGATTTCAGAAGAAATGAATTCTAATATTAGATATTTCTTCTTAGAAGTGACAGAAGGTACTTTCTCTGGTGAGATAAAGTTGTATGTAAATAATATAGACCATCTAAAACAATTAATTGAAAAAATCAAAACCATTGATGGTGTGAGCAAAGTATATAGAAAAGAATAATTCTATTCCTTACTATTATTTTTTTTATCCTTACTATTAATTACAGTATTTATTATAAATCAAATTTATACCCTAAAGATATGCTTAACACATAATTATTAGCTTTGTTATGATCATTGTCTATAGTAGACAGGTTTGCTATTCCCCAGCCATAATTCAAGCCAACGATAAAATTATTAATATCTAGACCTACACCTATATTTAGTCCATAATCAGTAGATTTCAAATCATCTCCCCAGTCTATATCTCTTCTAGTAGTAGTAGTATAACTGCCTATAGAAGTTTCGGAATAAATTGTACCACCAATGCCAAATGCTACATAGGGACCCACATTACAAAATAATTTCACACTACCTAAATCAAAATTAAACTTGGCATTTATAGGTATATCTAAATACAAAGTGGTAAAACGTAGCTTGAAATTATCTTCGATAATTGAGTAACCACGAGATTGAAAATTTAAACCAGCATCTATTGCAAAAATATCAGAAAAAGAATATTCTAAGAAAGGATAAACATGGAAACCTGCAAGCATTTTAAAATCATCACTCAAAGTCTCATCATCATTTTTAATTATCATATTAGATAGATTTAGTCCGCCTTTAACACCTAAACTTGCATTTTGTGAAAAAGCATTTATCGACAAAATGAAAGTTAAAATAATAACTATAAATAAATTACCCTTTTTCATAATTTTTTTTTACAAAATTAAATAAAAAAGAGCAGAATCTGAATATTCTGCTCTTTTAAGATATTTTAACAAAAATCTAATCCGCTAGAATGAAAATCTAACTCCAATATTAAGACCTATACTGCTATAAGGTAAATAATTTTTGAGCTCTTTACTAGGTTCTGCTGATGATGGAGGATTATTATAATCATAAGTAATATCATCGACAAAATCAATTTCTTTGTCATCTGTTGTTAAATTTGGTAATTTATCTGCCCCGTTTACAGTGTATTCTGTCATTACACCTTTGGTAGGAGCATAGCTCATACTCACTAAATCTAATTCTCCATAAACAGATATTAAATCTGATATGTGATACATGAGTCCAAGTGCTGATGAAAGGCCAAAAGCCATTCCACCATTAAATTTCCACTTTTCTATTACTTTATCTTCTAATATATTATTTTCATATTCTTCATTTAGATTAGTATAAGTAACAGAGCCAAAGCCTAATATCACACCAAATCTAGCATAAGGGTCTAGCTTGTCAAAGCCACTAGCTATTATTAATGAAGGATTGATTCTAATTATCTGATTTTTGACAGATATTTTTTCATAATCATAGTAATTAGTGCTAAAAAAAGTATAATTAGATTTAGATTCTCCTGCATTTTCGTCACCTAATAGATATGAACATTGCAAATCTATACCGATATTACCATTAAACATGTAGCCAATGTTTAGTCCAAAATTGGCCCCCTTGCCCAATGAGGTTTTCACATTTTCTATTTTTTCGATATTATTTGTTCTTTCATAATTATTTAATAATGATTGATTAGCTATTCCTAGATTGTAGCCACCACCCACATTAATATAAAATTGAGAATAAGCAGCTATACTAAATAAACTAATGAACATACCTAGAGCTACTTTTTTTGCACCTACATTTAATTTTTTCATATTTTTATGTTTTTATTGGTTTGTTTTGCAAAATTA
>JAGPGB010000033.1 GCA_018056215.1 Bacteroidales bacterium
ATCTCCATTTTCTATATTTAAACACGTATCTTTGTATGGCAGACGAGCATATTTCTATCAGAAATACTAGGCAAAGCAGTGGTAGTAGAAGCTCTTTTCGCACTAATATAGCGAATACAGCTATGATACCACCTATCATTAGACTACCTGTATCGCCCATAAATATTTTTGCTGGATAAGAATTAAACCACAAAAAACCTATCAAGGAACCAACAAACGAGGCTATAAATACTGTTAATTCTCCAGAATTTGGTAGATATAAAATGTTTAGATAACTAGCAAAGACAAAATTACCCGATACCCAGGCGAAAACAGCTAATCCAGCGCCGACGACAGCAGACGTACCCGCACATAATCCATCTAATCCATCAGTTAAATTAGCACCATTTGTTACTAAAAGAACTATTATTAAAATGATAGGAACGAAAACTAACCAAGCCCATTTTTGATAATCTTCGCCAATCCATTTAACTAAATTAGCATAATCAAATTGATTATTTTTTACAAAAGGAATGGTGGTTTTAAGCGTGCCTACCTGTTCAGGTCCGAAATAATCACTAGCACTACGCATCACTGGTGTTTCTTGTACATCTTCTACAATATTTGTTTGAGATATTTGCTCTCTGACAGCTAAATTTTGATTGTTATACATCACTAGAGCTACTATTAACCCTAAAACTAATTGTACAATAATTTTAGCGGCTTCGCTCAGACCTTTTTTATTTTTTTTAAAAACTTTAATGTAATCATCTACAAAACCCAGAGCTGCCATCATAAATGTTGTTACGAGCATTAGAATGACATATACATTTTCTAATTTAGAAAATAATAATACTGGTATCATTATAGCTAGGAAAATCAAAACACCACCCATAGTAGGAGTTCCTTTTTTGCTATCTTCTTCTTGCAATCCTAAATGTCGGATTTCTTCTCCGATCTGTTTCTTTTTTAAAAAATTAATAAATGGTTTGCCAAAAATCAGAATTATTAATAGTGAAAAAAGTGCAGACATAGCTGCTCTGAACGAAATGTAATTAAATAATCCAGCTCCTGGAAAGTCATAAACTTTATCTAAATAAGTAAATAAATAATATAACATAAAAATATATTTTAATTAATAATTTTTTTGGAGTTAATAATTTGCAAAACCACCTCTCTATCATCGAAGTGATTTCTAACGCCTTTGATCTCTTGGTAGGTTTCGTGTCCTTTGCCAGCTATTACTATCACATCACCTTTATTAGCTAAATTTATAGCCATTTTTATAGCATTTGTTCTATCTTCTATTTTGAAAACTTTAGCATTTAGATTAGCAGGAACGCCTTTTTCTATATCAGCGATGATATCTGCAGGCTCTTCATATCTGGGATTATCAGAGGTTATTATTACTATATCACTGTACTGTGCTGCTATTTGTCCCATTAGAGGTCTTTTAGTTTTATCACGATTGCCACCAGCACCGAAGACAGTTATTATTTTACCATTAATATCCATTTCTTCAATAGTACTTAATATATTTTCTAATGCATCTGGAGTATGAGCATAATCAATGATTATATAAGTATCGTTATTATTTATTATATTAAATCTACCATTTATTGGAGGTATTTTGGATAGTTGAGATAATACTTCTTGTTTATCAAAACCTAAAATAATCGCTGAGCCATATGCTGCTAAAATATTGTAAGCATTAAATCTGCCAAGTAATAAAAACCATGTATCATTACCATCGATTTCTAAGTGTAGACCTTGGAATGTATTTTCTAAAATACGAGCATGGAAATCTGCCATGTGAGATAATCCATAAGTATAAATTTTAGCTTTGGTATTTTGCACCATTATTTTACCATTTTTATCATCTATATTTGTCAATGCAAATGCATTAGTAGGCAAATTATCGAAGAATGTTTTTTTAGCTTTTATGTAATTTTCGAAGCTGCCATGATAATCAAGATGTTCATGCGTAATGTTAGTGAAGATGCCACCAATGAAATTTATTCCACAAATTCTTTTTTGAACAATAGCATGAGAGCTCACTTCCATAACTGCATATTTACATCCATCCAAGTACATATCATTCATTAATTTATTTACTTCTATGGCATCGGGAGTAGTATTGATAGATGGTAGCTCTACATTACCATATTTATATATAATTGTGGAGATGAGGCCAGCTTTTTGACCAAGGTTGTTTAATAATTGATAAATCAATGTAGCAGTAGTAGTTTTACCATTAGTGCCTGTAACTCCGATAATTTTAAGTTTTTTAGATGGATTATCATAAAAATTAGCTGCTAAATAGCATTCTGCTTCTGTAGAATCTTCTACTACAATTTTTGTAATATTTTCCGGTAAATCAACATCATCGCTGCAAACAACTGCAATAGCACCATTATTAATAGCACTATCTATGAATGTGTGTCCATCTACACGATTACCTTTTTTTGCAATAAATAAGCCATTAGTAGTAATATGATTGCTATTATTACTAATGTTATCAATAGTTATATTAATATCACCAATGATTTTTTGTATTTTAATACCTTCTATAATATCTTTTAAAGTTTTCATTTTTCTTTTATTTTAAATATAAAACCACTTTTTCAATATTTTGAACATTATATTGAGGAGCAGGTAACTGATCATACACTCTACCAGCACCGACAATTTCTACTTTTAGATTTAGATTTTTTAATATTATTAATGCATCATGCAAAAGCATACCTCTGAAATCAGGTAGATTTTTTTGATTATAGAAATATGAAGGAGATAATACATTTACTTTATTACTATCTAATTTAGCAAAGCCATTATTAGAGTAAAAAGGATAAGTAGTTATCTTAATTTTAGATTGTAGATTATTTATAAGCTTAGCAGGAGCATAAAAAGGTAAAATATTATAATATGTTTCTTTATTTTCTATGCTATGAATTTCTAATTGAGTAGCATAAATTTTTTTAGCAATCTCATGAAAGACAGGAGCAGCTATCTGTGAGCCGTAATACAAACCTTGTTTAGGTTTATGTACTACAACTATACAGGAGTATAGAGGATTATTAGCAGGGAAATATCCAGCAAATGAAGCTACATACTGTTTGCCCTCACTTCTATAGCCACCATCTTGGGCTATCAGAGCTGTGCCTGTTTTACCAGCAATAGGAATAATAGAATCTTTGATATTAGATGCTGTGCCTTGCTGTACTACACCTTCTAATAATGATCTCATTGTATTAATAGCATTGTCGCTAGCTATTTTTTTATTAATAACTGATGGTTCACGTTTCCAAACAGTTTTGTTTTCATCGATAAATTCTTCTACAATATAGGGTTGCATCATTTTGCCATGATTAGCAATAGCATTATAAAAAGTTAATATTTGTAGAGGAGTCAGCAGAACTTCATAACCAATAGATGTCCATGCTAGAGAATATTTAGAATAATATTTTGATGTAGGAGAATTAATAGCAGGATTAGGTTCACCCGTCAGATCGATACCTGTTTTATGAGTAATACCAAAAGATTCTAATTTTTCGAAGAATCTTTTTTCATTGCTACCATAAGCTTTGACAATAGCTTTAGATATGCCAATATTACTACTAAGTTCGAAACATTTTCTTAGAGTAATCTCACCAAAGCCTCCCTCATGCGAATCGCTCATCACTTGAGACCCGTAGCTCCATATTCCATTACCAGTATTAATGACTTCATCTAAATTTACTAATCCATCATCGATAGCTGCTAAAAGGCTAATAGTTTTAAAAGTAGAACCAGGTTCATAGCGTTCACCGACAGCATAATTATAAACTTCTTGATAGGAGCTGTCGGGCATACGTTTCAGATTGGCAATAGCTTTTATTTCGCCAGTAGACACTTCCATCAATAAAACTGTACCATGGTCAGCGGCATTCTCTTGTAATACTTTTGTGAGAGCTTGAGTAGCTATTTGCTGATAATAAGCATTTATAGTAGTTTTTATGTGTTTGCCATCGACAGGTTTAATCATTGATGAGGAGTCCTCTGTAGGTATCCATACGCCTGGTGCTATTCTATGCATCCACTGATAACCTTTTTTACCTGTTAAAACACTATCATAAGCACCTTCTATACCTACTTTAAAATTTTCTCTAGAGAAACCTATTGTTCTTTCTGCTATGCTACCTAATGGCTTAACACGTCTATCTTTTTTGACTAATATTAATCCACCACCATATTGACCTAATTTAAAAATTGGAAAAGTTTTTAGCTCTTCTGCATCTTCATATGATATGTTTGTCATTAATTTCACATATCTTTTGCCAGATTTTCTAATTCTAATTAATAAATTTTTGTAGTCTTTAGCAGTTTTATCTTTGAATTTATTAGCTAGCTTGAGCGACAAAGAATCAATTTTTTTATCAAATAAATCTTTAGAAACGTTTTTTTCGTTTAGGTCTAGATAAACATCATAAACCGGTATAGACGTAGCCAGCACCATACCATCTTCTGAATAAATATTGCCTCTGATACCTATGATATCTACATATTTATATTCATAGTCAAAGGTATGTGAGCGTAGTTCATCACCTCTGACATATTGTATATCTATAATTTTGTAAATTATCAAAATGCCAATAACTAATATACAGAAAAAGACTACACTTGCTCTGCCAAAAATCGTAGATTTAGCTTTATCGTCAAATTGTATTTTATCTGTTGGCATCTTTTTTTATTTTTTTGTTATTTACCTTAGTTTCAGTTGAATAGTCGAATATTTTTATAGGAGGTTGATCAGAGGGTTTGAGGCCATCATTACTTAGTTCTTTATAGCAATAATCTAAATTCATTGTTGCAATTTTTCTAGCATTTAGTACAATACTTTTCGTTTTTAAAGCTTCATTTTGAGTTTTCACCTTACCAAGCTCATATAAAGTTTTATCAATTTGATAATTTTTAGCTATGTAGAGAATCATCAAAAAAGTTATCCAAGCGATGAATGGCAATTGTTTTTCTAAAGGTTCAGAAGCCAGATAGTCACCACTCATCAATAATTTAATGAGACCTTTTTTTTCTTTTTTATCTGTATTTACTTTTTTTGACTTCTTGGCATTCATACTTTATTATTATTTTTTATTGCAACATACATTTTGGCACTACGAGATCTATTATTAGCAATTACTTCTTCTGGGGTAGGAGAGATTTTATAAATTTTGGACCATCTTTCATTTTTATCACCTTTTAACCAATTTTCGTCTAGTTGATTATTTATTTTTTTTCTTAATTCACTTTTTAATATTTGATCTTCTAAACTATTAAAAGTTATAACACAGAGTTTACCACCAGGAGATAGAGATTGATATGATTCCTCTATAAACATTTTCAGATTTTCTACTTCATTATTCACTGCTATACGTAGAGCTTGATAAATTTTGGCTAGATTTTTGAATTCTTTGCCTTTAGGAATATACTTTAGAGCTATTTCATTGAGATCAGACGATGTTTCTATGGTTTTAATTTTTCTTTTTTCAATGATATCACGTGCCAATGATACTGAGAAACTCACATTACCAAAATTTTTAAAAATATTTATCAATTCCTCTTCAGAGTAATTATTGAGAATTTCTTTAGCAGTAATTTCTTGGTATTGGTGCATACGCATATCTAAAGTAACATCAGACATAAAACTAAAACCTCTTTCATCAGTTTCTAAATGATGAGAAGATAGTCCTAGATCTGCTAAAATAAAATCAGCTGGCAAAGCATCAAAATAGTTCAGATAATAGCGAATAAATTTAAAATTTGCATTTATTAGAGTAAAGCGAGAATCTTTAATTTCATTAGCTAAAGCATCAGCATCAATATCAAAAGCAAAAAGTTTACTTTTTTTAGAAATAATAGATAAAATAGCTCTGCTATGGCCACCACTGCCAAAAGTACCATCGACATAAATTCCCTGGTTGAGCTTAGGAACTTCTTTTATTACTTCATTTAATAAAACGGGAATATGATATATCTGGTTACTCATCAATTATCCTCCTTCTCGTTCATAAATGATTTACCCAAGAAATCTTCAGCAAACTTTTGAAATTCATCTGAATGTGACTGCAAATAGTTCTCATATAGCACTTTGTCCCAAATTTCTAGTCTATCTATGCTGCTACTTAGCACAGCAGTAGTTTTGATTTCTGCATATTCGAAAAGATCTTTGGGTATTTGTATTCTACCTACTTTATCAAATTCTATCACTCTAACGCCTGACATATAAAAGCGTATAAAGTCATTACTTTGCTTATTAAATCTATTAAGTTTATTTAGTTTCTCTAATTCTTCATTCCATACAGATATTGGTATCAGCTCTAGACAGGAATGATAGAGATGTCGCTTGATGACAAACTCATTTATTTGATGTTGAGTAAACATAGATTTCCAAAAGGCAGGCATGAGAAATCTGCCTTTAGAGTCTACTGCTACATCTGTCATTCCTGTAATTACAAACATTGTTTTATATTTTATAAAAAATTCTTTTACTAAATTTGATTACAAATATACACACATTTTACCACTTTTTACCACTTGAAATCAAATTGTCAATAACTTTTTTTTACATAATAGTCTAAAATCAACTAATAATCAATAGTTTAAAGACATTGAATAAAATAAAAAAATTTTAATGGCACGAAATTTGATAGGGACAAAAATTTTATATTTTGAGATTTTTTCTATAAATTCTAATTTTATTAATAATATTAGTATAGGATTTCTAATTTAGTTTTTACTTATTTTAATACAACTTAATATAAGTTAAGCATTTAGTCATTAAGAGAAAAAATAGTAAATTTGCAGAAATAAAAAATAGGAAAAATGGATGATATTTATAATTGGTTTAGTAAAAACATAGATAAAACACATGTTCACGGATCTAATATTTTAACGAAAATAAAAAATACTAAACAAACTAAAAATGATAAAGAAGATGAATTGAATATCATAGTTTCAAAATATAAAGAATGGTTTGAGAAAAATGAGCAATTAATTGGTTATACTGATGAAATAATAGAAAAAAGAGTTAAATGGTTAAATGAATATAAAACAGCAATAAAAGATATAGATTATACTGCTCAATCAAAGTTTCATTCATCTGTATTAGAAGAATTTTTATATTATTTATTTAGAGATTTACTAAAAGACATAATGAATAGTATAAATGTTGAAAATAAAAAAGTCCAAAAAATTTCAATTGGAGGCATAAGGGCTTACAGTAATCTATATTTTGCACCCAAAGATATACAAAATTTTATGCAAACATCCAATATGAAAATCAATGTAAAAGATCAAGATTTTTCAATATATAGAAAAGTTATTATACGAGCAGACGATGAGCAAAAGACAATAAATGTACCTATTGTATCAATAGAATGTAAAACTTATATTGATAAAACAATGTTAGAAGGTTCGATAGCTACTGCTGACAAGATAAAAAATGGAAATCCATACTGCTTATTTTTAGTTGTTACAGAAACTTATGATGTTAGTTATGAAGTAGATCCAGCTTATTCTAGAATAGATCAAATATATGTATTCAGAAAAGCTAAAAGACGCTCTAATAATAATAATTCTATAGATTATCTCGTTGTACAAGATTTATTTGATTTTGTAAAGGCACATTTGTTAAGAGATTGGTCCAACATCGAAAAGAAATTAAAACAAGAAGGTAAAATATTATGAAAGAAGAAAAAATAAAAGATAAAAATTTAAAAGAAAAGATAAGAAATGGTACAAAAGAAGCTAATGAATCAATAAAAATTGAAGAAAATGAAGAAATAAAAAAATATCTAAATAAAATAATTGTAGGAGATGGTTTTGAAGTATTAACAAGATTACCATCTGAATCTGTAGATATTGTTATAACATCACCGCCATATAATTTTGGTCATAGCTATAATAATGATCAAACTAATGATACTATGAAATGGGAGGAATATTTTAAAAAATTATCGGATATTTGGATAGAATGTTATAGGATTCTAAAGCCAGGTGGACGTATAATAGTTAATATTCAACCATTATTTTCTGATTATATACCCACACATCATATAATTTCTAATCAATTACAGGACATAGGTTTTTTATGGAAAGCAGAAATTTTATGGGAAAAAAATAATTATAATGCTAAATATACAGCATGGGGTAGCTGGAAATCACCATCAATGCCATATTTGAAATATACTTGGGAGTTTATAGAAGTTTTTGATAAAAAAACACATAAAAAAATAGGTGATAAAAATAACATTGATGTTACTGAAGATGAATTTAAAGAATGGGTATATGCAAAATGGACATTTCCTCCTGAATCAAAAATGCGAGATTTCGGACATCCAGCTATGTTCCCTGAAGAATTACCCAAACGAGCTTTAAAATTATTTTCTTATAAAGGTGATATCGTTTTAGATCCTTTCAATGGTGCTGGTACTACTTCTTTAGTTGCATGGAAACTAAAACGTAGATTTATTGGTATTGATATTTCTGATGAATATTGCAAAACTGCTCTTAGAAGAATTGAAATCATCTCATCACAACAAATTGATTTTCATGAAGATAATAATCTATATTTTCCAGCTCCTGAGATTATTTATTTATAATATATGTAATGTTATTATCATACATACTAGAAAAATTCTAAATTCTGAATTTTAAACAAAATTTAAATCACAATAATATTTAAATATAAAACATATAATGTTTATTTTGTTGGATTTTAACTTATTGAAATTTGTATTTAATTACCAATTTTACATATATGATAACAACTTACTACAATAAAAAATTTTATTACTACATATCTTTTCTCATAAAAGGTAAAAATTTTTTTGAGTTTTATAAAAAATTTTTTATGAATTTTAAAAAAAATAATTTAATTTTACAATTAGAATAATAAAATAATTTAATTATGTTAAAAATTAAACTTTTTCTTTTGTTTTCGATTTGTATGGGAGTATCATTATTTTCACAAATCAATGATATAGAATGGCAAAAATGCCTTGGTGGTTATGATACTGATGCAGCTGCATAT
>JAGPGB010000034.1 GCA_018056215.1 Bacteroidales bacterium
ATTTAGAAAAAAAAGAATATTATTTTGAAAAAATGAAACAATCTTCTCATTAAATAAATATGTATGTATTAGTTTTATTTAGTAAGTTTGATACTCGCTACAAATTCACCGCCAAAGAGCTAGACAATGAGACCAACTACATCATTCTCTGAAATTTATCATTTATCATTAAATCACCTAAATAATCTAATGACATCATTGAGGTTAGCATAAACTACAAGAGCTAAAAGTAATATTAGTCCCACATATTGAGCAGCTATTAAAAATTTTTCAGATGGTTTGCGACGAGTGATCATTTCTACTAATACAAATAAAATATGTCCTCCATCTAAGCCTGGAATAGGAATAATATTCAATACTGCCAACATTATAGACAAAAATGCAGTTAAATTCCAAAATGCTAACCAATCCCATTGACCAGGAAAGATTTTTCCCATTGTTATAAAACCACCCAATCCTTCATAGCCTTTTACATCTTTGGAGAATATTAATTTTAATTGTTTCACATATGATGTCAAAACCTCCCAAGTTCTGCTAAAACCTTTAGGTATTGATTGCCAAAATGTATATTTAAAAGATTGTATCTCAAAAAATTTCGATAAATCTGATACGGGCACTACACCGATAACTCCAGTAGAAGGTACATTCACATTTAGAGTTATAGTATCATTATTTCTCAGAACCCAAAGAGTAACTTCTTGATTTTTATATTTTTGTAATAATGCCTTAATATCTGAAAAATAAGGTACCAAGGAATCTTGAATACCTATAATATGATCTCCTTTTTGCAAACCAGCCTCAGCTGCAGCACTATTAGTGGCTACAGAATCAATAATAAAAGGGAAACGAGGCAAAAAATATTGTACAGGTTCATCTTGTTTTATCAATTTATTCAAAAAATCAGAAGGTACAGCAATAGATACAGTGCTATCACCACGTTGTACTATGATATTATTCCCTTTCTCTAAAAGTAAGGTAGGTATAATCTCAGTAAATGAATTAACTGGATGCTCATCAATAGCGATGACTACATCGCCGTTTTTCATTCCTAATGCTTGAAAAGTGCTATCTACAGCTAATCCATATTTCAATGAAGAATTAGGTAAATATTGCTCACCCACATTCCATAAAATAAAAATATTTATTATTATAGCCAAAATGACGTTCATAAGGACGCCACCGAATAATATAAGGAAACGTTGCCAAGCTTTTTTACTTCTAAATTCCCACGGTTGAGGTTCTTTCTTTAGTTGTTCGGTGTCCATGCTTTCATCTACCATCCCAGCGATCTTAGTATAACCTCCCAATGGTATCCATCCAATGCCATATTCAGTGCCTTTATAATTAAATTTTAATAAGCTAAATTTATAATCAAAAAAGATATAAAACTTTTCTACTTTTACTTTAAAAATTTTTGCAAATAAAAAATGTCCAAATTCATGCACTAATACAAGGATACTTAGTGAAAAAAGTAATTGTATGATTTTAATCAAAACTACCATAAGTTTTATTTTATTTGTTTAATGTTTTCTTTTGTTTTTTGTCTAACCTCTGCATCAATATTTATCAATTGCTCTAAATCAGTTAAAGGAGCAGGATTAATTGTTTCTAATGTTTTCACTATTACTTGATACATCTGATTAAATTTAATTTCATTATTTAAGAAAGCTCTCACAGCTATTTCATTAGCAGCATTAAGAGCGCATGGCATTATGCCACCTATTTGCAAAATATCATATGCTAATTGTAAATGTGGGAAAAGCTTTAGATTTGGTTTTTCGAAAGTAAGAGAATGTAGTTCAATAAAATCTGGAGTAGCAATATTAGTAGGCAATCTGTAGGGATAAGTAAGTGAATACAAAATAGGTATTCTCATATCTGGTATTGCCAGCTGTGCTTTTATAGAGCCATCTATAAAAGTAACCATCGAATGTATAATAGATTCTGGATGTATTACAACGTCTATATTTTCAGGGTTAATGCCAAAAAGCCAATGAGCTTCTATCACTTCGAAACCTTTATTCATCATAGTAGCAGAATCGATAGTGATTTTATCTCCCATTTGCCAGCTTGGATGCGAGAGGGCTTCATCAATAGTTATAGAATCGAAATCTTCTGCATTACGATTTTTAAAAGGTCCACCAGAGGCAGTTAGAATAAGTTTACTCACAGTATTCAAATTTTCACCTTGCAAACATTGAAATATAGCAGAGTGCTCACTATCTATAGGTACTAGCGAGGCATTACCCTCTTTAATAGCTTTAAAAACTAGCTCTCCAGCAACAACTAACGCTTCTTTAGTAGCTAATGCCATTCTTTTACCTGCTTTCGCTGCTCTCAATGTTGGTTGCAAACCAGCAAAACCTACCAAAGCTATTACTAGCTCATCAATATTTTCACTTTCAGCTATATGATTGATAGATTCTGCTCCAGCAAACACTTTAATTTCAGTATCTTTCAATGATTCTTTTAGAGTTAAATATAAAGCTTCATTATTGATAACTACAGTATTAGGATGATATTCTATGGCCTGTTTGATGAGTAGATCTACATTATCATTAGCAGTTAATGCTTCTACACTGAATACATCAGGAAACATTTTTACAAGGTCTAAGGTTTGTCTGCCTATAGAGCCAGTAGAACCTAATATTGCTAAACGTATTTTTTCACTCATTGCCAAAAATTTTCTGGATTTACAGCGTCACCATTTAAAAATACTGATATTTCAATAAATGAATTTGTAGGCTTTGCTATACCTATGATTTCATTAGTTTTCACATTAGTACCTATACCTACATTAACTTTGGCTAAATTTTTATATATTGAAATCATATTATTTTTATGTTGTATGATTACTTGCTTGGCATTAAGACTAGAAATGTAGCTAGTATCTATCACTATTCCATCATTCATAGCTTTAATGTTTTCAGAGGATTTTGTAAGTAATCTGATAGATTTAGGAGATGGATTTTCATTGAATTTTTTTGTTATTTGTTTAGCACTCAGAGGTAGAGATAATTTAATTTTATTTAAATTCAAATTTTCGGGATTATAATAAAATGCTTTTAAAGTTTTATTGTAACTAGTGTCTAATGTAATCAATAGAGTATGTAAATTTTTATAATAAACCTCTCTTTGTTCTAAAATATCAACAAGACTATCAGTTTTTTTGGCTAAATTATATGCCATTTCTTTTTCTTTGATGTCACCATAGCCAGGTATATATTGTCGCAGAGGCGTGTAAGCTATTAAAATAGTAGTTAGGATAATCAATATTAATATAAATAAGGCTAGAAATAATAAAAATCTCAATCTGGTCAAATAAATAGAAAATATAACTTCTAAATTATCTATCCTTCGTAAAATCAATAAATATGGATGTCTAAAGTTTCTAAATAATTGTTTTGGTGTAAATTTAATATATTTTTTCACTATATGATATTGCTTTTTCAATTTGCAAATTTCGTAAAAATAAATTAAATCATAATATAAAATCTATTTGCCCATTAATAAATTTTTTATAATTTTGCAAAACATAAAGGCTCCGTAGCTCAACTGAATAGAGCATCTGACTACGGATCAGAAGGTTGTGGGTTTGAGTCCCTCCGGAGTCATTAAAAAAACGGTGATTAATTTAAACACTTAATAAATTAATCACCGTTTAATATTTTGTGAAAATAGAATATCTAATTTGTTATCACGGCATCATCTATACTTTTAAATCCCTGGCCTATTACCTCGCTAGCATCTACTACTGTCATGAAAGCTTGTGGATCTATTTGTCTAATATAACTTTTTAGCATTTCTACCTCTCTACGATTGACAACGGTCATGATCATTTGTTTATCATTACCAGAGTATAACCCTTTTATAGGAATTAAGTTGCCACTCCTATCTAAATCTAAAAGAATTTTATTTTTTATTTCTTCAGTTTTATCAGATATGATTAAGCAAGCTTTTTCGTAACTAATACCTTCTATTATCATATCTATTACTCTACCTGTGAGATAAATTATTATCCAAGAATAAAAAGGTATACGCCAATCCTCAAAAGCTATGAAACCTGCTAAAACAATTATTGAATCAACAATGATTAATAATTGTCCTACTGGAATGCGAGTATATTTATTCAATATCATAGCGATGATGTCTGTACCACCTGATGTAGCTTTAGATTTGAATATTAAACCTAATCCAATACCTAAAATTATTCCACCAAAAATAGCAGATACTAGTGGATCGTCTTTTAATAATGGCTCATAACCCCAGGTAAACTCTAATAATGAAATCCAACCAGATAATGATAATGAACCTACTATAGTTTTTATTCCAAATTTAGCACCTAATATTTTCATTCCTATTAATATCAATGGTATGTCTATGCTTAACCCTGTAATACCTATAGGGAAATTAAATAAATGGTGTAAAATAATTGATATTCCATAAACTCCACCAGGAGCAAATTTATATGGAGAAATAAACATTACAAATCCTACTGCCATAATAAATGTTCCCAGTAAGATATAACTATATGCTTTAAACCATTCTTTTGAAAATAATTTCTCTTGAGTAACGTATGCCATTTTTTTAAATTTTTTGCAAAATTAAACATTTAAAGGGAGATTAAGAAACCAATAAGAAAATCATTTTAAGAAAATACTAATATTTTTATATATTTGCAAATCAATATTCTGCTCATAAAATACAAAATTGTGAAAAATGAAAAAATGTTTTTATTTACTAATAATATTTATTACTACAAATAATTTTTTAATAGCCCAGATAGACTGGAATAATAGAGAAGCAAATTTATATGCTAAGCATTATTTATCTAAGCTCAGCTGGGATGAAAAGATAGCACAATTGATATTTCAAGGAATCAGAATAGATGCAAATGATACAGAAGTATTTAAAAGATTCAAAAATCAATTAGACACATTATGTCCTGGAGGAATAATTTTACTGAGAATGAGTTCTCAAGATTATAAAAAACTAATAGATATTGCTGATAAATGTGGTAAACCACCTATAATATTCACAATGGATGGAGAATGGGGATTAGGTATGAGATTTACAAATTTTAAATCGCTGCCAAGATTTATGACCGTAAGTGCTACGGGCAATGATAGTTTATTTTATTATTATGGCAATATCATTGGTAAACATTTCTCATTAGCATCGCTACCAATTAACTTCACTCCTATTTTAGATATAAATGACCAGCCACTTAATCCAGTTATTGGCACTAGAGCAATATCAGATGACCCTTTAGAAGTGATAAAAAGAGCTGAATTATTTATTGAAGGACTAAATGAATATAAAGTGCAGCCTGTAATTAAACATTTCCCAGGTCATGGTAATACTATTACTGACTCACATTATAATTTGCCATTCCTAAATATGCCAATAGATGTTTTCAAATCTAAACATTTATTACCTTTTACATATTTCATTAATAAAAATGTTCCTTTTCTGATGGTCGGACACCTTAGCTATCCAGCATATACTCATGATAGTCTGCCCGCCACTGTCAATCCTATAATTACTAAAAATTTATTACAAGATACATTACATTTTAATGGACTAGTATTCTCTGACGCTCTAAATATGAAAGCTTTAGCTCAGCTACCATATGACTCTATGATAATAAAAGCTCTACAGTCAGGTATTGATGTTCTACTTTTACCAGATAATCCTTACAAAGTAGTTTCCATTATTAAAAAAGCTGTGAAAGAAAAAAAAATTGATTCATTAGAAATAGAAAATAAAGTTAAAAAAATTTTAATAGCTAAATACTTTATTATTAGTGAATTTCCACTAAATAATTATAAACATTATCTAACTGATAAATATATAAATTTATACAATAATGAAATAGACAGTTTATCTCAAATTATATACTCAAAAGCTATAACTTTATTAAAAAATGATAATGCCATTCCTCTCAAATATGATTATGGTAAAGTAGCTATGCTAAATATTGTAAACAATAAACCACATTATACAGACTCAATATGGTCGAGATATTTCTATTTTGATAATTATTCACTCAAGGATACTACATTATTAAAAAATAATTTAAATAATTATGATTTATTCATAGTAAATTTATTTGTTGGCTCTATGAATAACAACAATGGTAGAGATAGCCTAACAATTGATTGGTTAGAAAAATTATCTAATCGACATAAAATAATCTTAAATATCATAGGACAGCCATTTATATTAGCTAAATTTAAAAATCCTGATAACTTCACTGCCATCACAACTACCTATGACATTGATTCAATAGCTATCTCAATGTTAGCAGAAAAATTAGTGGGTAATAGCACTTTTGAGGGTAAACTGCCAATAGCAATAAATGAATATTTCTATAAAGGACTAGGACTACATACAAATATTTTAACAAATATTATCAAATTTAATAATCCTCCATTAGGAAATATTACTGCTGTAGATGATATAATGCAGCAAGCTCTAATAGACAGCACTTTCCCAGGTGCAGTAGTATTAGCTATCAAAGACAAACAAATTATTTATTACAAAACATTTGGTAAACAAACATACGACACACAAGCAATAAAAATAAATAGATACACACTCTTTGATTTGGCATCACTTACTAAACCATTAGCTACTACCCTTGCAATAATGAAATTATATGAAGAAGGGAAAATAGATTTGCAAGCTCCTATTTATAAATATATCCCAGAATTGCATAATACGAATATTGGTAAAATCAAAATAGATCGTATTATGACACATTCTGCTGGCCTTCCACCATTTATCAATTTTTTTGAAATTTATAATCCTACAAAATACCCAGAATTATACTCAAAAATTCCTAATACTAATTATTATCAGGTAGCAGATAGTATTTTTATTAATAAAACTATTAAAGATAGCATAATTAATTATCTAAAGAAAAACATCACTCCTAATCCCAATATAGGAGTTGGATATTCAGATATTGGTTTTATACTACTGAGATTTGCTATCGAGAATATTACTAAAATGAGATTAGATGAATATGTAAGTCAAAATATTTATAAATCATTAAATATTAAAAGATTATGCTATTTACCATTAAATAAATTTGATAAAAAAGAAATAGCTCCTACAGAATATGACAGTATATTTAGAAAACAACTATTATGGGGATATGTGCATGATGGCAATGCAGCATTATTAGGAGGTATTTCAGGTCATGCTGGCCTCTTTGGTAATGCAGAATCCATTGCAATAATACTACAAATGCTATTAGATAATGGTGAATATGAAGGAGTTAAATTATTTAAACCAGAAACCATACAAAAATTCACATCTGTATATTTTGATAAAAATAGAAGAGGATTAGGCTTTGATAAACCTGCATTAAATGGTCTAGAAAGTCCTGCATGTGAATTAGCTTCACCATATAGTTATGGACATTATGGATTTACTGGTACTATGTTTTGGGTAGACCCACAATATGATTTAATATATATATTTTTATCAAACAGAGTATATCCGACAGCAAATAATACGAAAATTTCTAAAAATTCTATTAGAACAAAAGTACAACAAGCTATCTACCAAAGTATAATAAATAATTGACAAATATAGTCCTTACTATTTATAATAGAATAAAAAAAGTATAAAGTTTCAATTAATTTTTTGACAAAAAATTAAGAATAAATGAATAGGCGTAGGATGTAAGGGTAAGGTAATGAATTATAACATTTTAATGTTTTATTTAAAATATTTTATAATTTCAATAAAATAAATTAATTTTGTTAAAAATTTTTAATTATGCAAAAGTTATTAGAAAACATTGATAAATACTTGGCTATACCCAAGGATCACAAACGAGATTTCCTTGATCAGCTATATCAGTATCTTGTTAATAGCAATGCTACTGCCGTTGATTACCAACAAGTAAAGATTCAATCTACCGCAGCTATATGCCCAGACTGCAGAAGTGAAAATGTTATAAAAGTTGGCAAAAGAAATGGCAGACAAGTATACAAATGCAAATCTTGTGGTTATCAATTTCGTGAGACTGCTCGCACCTTTGTTTATCGTATGCGAAAATATCCATTAATGCTTGATTATATGAGATGTATGCTTGAGGGTAAAAGTCTGCGAACTTGTGCTAATGAGGTTGGCATTTGCTTAAAAACTAGCTTCGAATGGAGACACAAAATATTAGCAGCTATTAGAGCATTAGAAGGTGGAATAAGTTTCTCTGGAATTGTGGAAGCTGATGAACTACTAATGAAATATTCAGAAAAAGGGAGAAAGTTTAAAAACAAAGAAGAATATCGAAGAGCTAAAAGGAAGAAACATCCCAAGATAGCAGTATTAGTAGTAACAGACAGAGAAGGTAATATTCTTTTTAAACAGGTTGGAGAGAAAAAAGTAAAAAATGAACAATTGAGAGATGAACTCAAGAGTAGATTATCAGAAAACAATCTGATATGTGTGAAGCCAAAGAAAGAGTTCAGAAAAGGAGTAAAGGGTTTACAGAGTAAAAAAGTAATAGTAAATAAAAGACAGATTAAACGAGGGATTTATAGTGTAAAAATCGTTGAGAGTAAAATAAGTGATTTCAAGACATGGTTGAGTAGGTTTCACGGGGTAGCTACGAAGTACTTGCAGAGCTATCTGATGTGGTTTGTGATAATGAATAAGTACCTTAAAGAGTTGATAGATTCTGACATTGGGCGACTACTGAACTTGTCATCGCACGACAGATGGGCGTGGGATAAGTATAGAGAGATAGTTAGTCAGAGATATTATTAACATACTTTTAAGTATAACATATTTGTTATATCTTCCCTTATTTCTTATTCTCTTCCCTTTTATTTAATTTCTCCCTTTAAGCATTGTTATGTAAGGTATTTTCTTGACCTTTTAAATATAAATTTTTAAATATAAATTTTTAAATATAAATTTTGAAAGTATAAATTTTAATAATTTTTTATAAAAAATGAAATTATATATATAATATTTTGTACTTTTGCAAAAAATTATTAACA
>JAGPGB010000035.1 GCA_018056215.1 Bacteroidales bacterium
GTTTGTCTTTTAGAAAAACCTTCTTAGGGAAGTAAATATTTTAAAACTTCAGTAAATACTTTTACTTTTCCCAGAATTTGTAATCTATGGTTTTTTACCCCATTTTAGGAAAATAGTTTTAAGAAGTTAAGGGAAAACAAAGAGATGGGAAAAAATAAATATTTTAATTCCCATCTTTTTTGTTTTCTTAAAAAATAATGTTTTACCTAAAACTCTAACTAAAGATTAGTTAATTTATTTTCCCGTCTTTCTCTCCAGTTCCTGGAAAGCCTGAGAAGCCTTGAACTGATTGTAAAGTGCTTCTTCATTCTTAATATTTTCTATTAAATTCCGATTAACTTCATCTTTAGGAATTTTCATTTGGATGTAGGTAGTATAAGTAGTTTTACCTTTTACTGTATCCTTATAAGTTTCAATATAGCCTGTAATTACTCCACCAAATTTAGCATGAGAAATATTTTCTACTACATTTTGAGTTAGGGCAAGAACCTGAGGATTATTAACCCCAGCTTCTTCCTCATAATTTTTCAACATTGCATTAACTTCAGTTTCTACATAACGAGCAGCTTCTGCCATAGCATTTGCTTTTGCTGCATCCATAGACATAGTCTGGCTACTTTTCGTTGCCATACCATAAGTACATATATAATCTTTCTCAGTTTGAGTATTCCACCATTTGGGATAACTCACATTGCCACCGGTTACAGCATTCTTATTGCTACTGCAACCAAACAAAGCAATTAGTAAAATAGTAATTAGAATAAGCCATTTTCCTGATTTCATTTTTTCCTCCTAATTTATTATTACGGCAGTTTTCAGGAATAACCACCGATTGGATATATTTAGTTCTTTAAACATAAGTTTTTTCATTTAAAGATATGTAATTGGGCAAGTTTCTCTACTCGTTTAGCGGGATCGCTTTTGGCTAACCATCTCTGGAAGAGGATAAAACTATCCTCTCCACCTGATAAAACATATTCTTGGGCACTAACATTACTACAGAAATCTTCCCAGCCAGAAATAGGTTCGGTAGAAAAGACAAAGTATAGAGTTTCAATACAATGTTCTTTCCCCGGCAATGTAACTCCGGTAAATTGTTGTATCCACGGTTCCTGAGTTTTAATAAAGTTATTAGGGAAAAGTTTATTAGGGTATACCATAGCCACACTATTATCCGGTAGGAAATCAAATATGTAGAGATACCCATCAGCATTAGAAGTGACACTAACCTTAAATTGCTCACCATCCTTCAATAAGGAATTACTTAATCCGACTTTAATATTATAGGCAGAATTGTATACTTTAGGAAGCTGGACAACCTCTGCTTGATAACGCATATTATAACGGAAACTATGAGATTTAGTATCTATAGTAGGTTTTTCTTCCAGAATTTTTTCCGATTGGAATCTTCCTGCAGAAGAAGAAAGCATAAATATACTTTTTGCTGTTTGCTCATCAAATTGGGCATTTCTTTCCACATACATATTCGTGGTTAAGGAAACCAGGGACACATCTACTGGTAAGGCTTTTTGCAGTGCTTGTTCACGCACAAAAGCTAAGGTTTGCGCTCTGGCTTCTTGCCAGGAAACGGCATCGTTAAATACTAAAAAAGTATCAATTTGCACTGTAACCTTACCTAACTTAGCGAAATTAGATATGGTAGTTTGGGTTGGAGCTGAAGACATTGGATTAGAAATAGATTCGGATTTCTGGTCATCTTTTTTCTCTAATTCAGAGAAAGCTTTAGTCGCATTCTGTCTGGATTTTTCGGCTTCTTCATTTGTAGTTGAAGATTTTTGTTTATTAGAAGCACAACCTGTCATTACTATCAAGCATAAAGACAATACTAAGCTAAGAAAGGGGGTTAAGGATAGTTTTTTTACCATTTTACCAGCACTTTTTGGGGATCATTACTCTGTAATTGAGGTTCTTGTTCTCTTCCCATTCTACGAGCTTGGGAATTAACTTCATTATTAAGATAATCAATGAGTTCTTTCTGGGTAATTTGCTTATCACCATTAGCGTCTGCTTCACCTTTTAAACCTTTCATTAAATAATAGGAGAATAGGCCGTGTAGTTTATCATTGTAACTGGAAGAGATTTGAGATCCGGTAGACGCAGAAAATACCGCTAAATTTGGAGCAATAGAAGGAAGAGCAGTACTTATGAAAACGGGCCTGGCACTCGCAAGAATAATTTCATTATTACGACTTGCTCCAGAAAAACAGCTATCCAAGAATAAAGTAATCTGCTTAGCCTTTAATTGAGCCAAATTTGAATACAGTTGTTCCAGACTATAACCTGAAATAGAGGCATAATTAGGATTTCCATCCGCAGGTAATAGATATGCTTTATTACCCTCTGGATCAGGAGCACCATGACCACTATAATAAATATAAATCTCATTTCCTGGTTTATTAGCATTCTTAGCTAACCATCCACCCGGATCAAAAACTGTTTTAAATTCACTAAGCGTTGCTTCATCGGTTTGAAAATAAATATTCTCAGCTGGTATTCCTAAAACTTTTTGAAAATACTCTTTCATATACTCAGCATCCCGTTTGGCAAAAGGAACACCTGTCCCCACATTACGATAATTCTCAATACCAAAAATTACCCCCCATTTATTCTTATCCGGTTTAGCGAGAACAGGAATATTTTGCTCTACATCTACTGAAATAGCAGGAGCATTTTCAATATTTATAGGTTTATCTTTACTGGCAATAATTAAAGATTCTGCCGTCCTTTCCTGACGATTAAAAGCCAGATTTAGAGGTTGATTAAGCTTATTAAATTGACTATGAGCTTCTAAAATGTCCAAAGTTAAATTTAACTTCGTAGCTGTCTTGGCAGTTACTAAAGTATAATGTAAATCTTTATATTCTCCAGCTGACAATTGATTAAACTGGTTTTCTGCATTGCTGCCAGGTAAAAGAAATATATCCTTACCTAAAATTAATTTAGTACTTACATTCTTTGCGGGTCCATTACCTTTATTCTGTATACGAACTAAAAGATCAAATTGTTCTCCAGGTTCTATTTTCCCATTTTTGTTCTGGTCATCTATTGCTATATCAGCAATCTGAATATCAGGAGGAATCAATGATTTAGTGCTAAACTTTATAATCTTATCTTCAGGTGGAAATCCATTTTGCTCTGTAAAATTTATCTTTAATTCCACCTCAGTAGTAGAAATATTCTGTCCAGCTTTTAATTCCACAACTTTACTGTTTGTCTCTCCTGCTTTAATTTCTCCAAAGTAAACACTTTTAGGATAGCTTATTCCTGCTATAGAACCTAAATCTAATTTCGCTTCCACCATCCCAGCATTCCCTTTACCTTTATTACTGATGGTAATATTTAATTGTGCTATTTCTTCTGCATCTAATAAATTATTGCCACTGGGTTCAATGAAACTTACAGTAGAACTTAAATCAGGCGGAATTAAAGCTACACCAACACTGGATGGACTTATAGTAGGGGCTTTTTCAGTTGAATAAAATACATTTCCATCTCCTTCTATCCTTGCTTCTAAATAGTCCCACTCAAGATCCTCATTTAATTGACGCGTCACAATTACTGAATATCTATAAAAATTCTGCTTTACTTCAGGCGCTTTCTCTAAAGGCACATTGATTTTAAAAGTCTTATCTTCAATAGTTATAGGAAATTGCTGATGATCGGGATCATATATTCCTAAGGAACCTATCTGTTCTACAGTCTCTCTTGAAGATTCTAATAGGGAATTAAGTTTAAGTCTTAATTTGTCCATAATTTCATTATAAGATTGATGAGAATCATATATTTTCTGACTATATTCTGCTTTTATTTTTTCTATTTGTTTATTTGCATTTCTCTTACGTTCCTCAAAAGCTGTACTGGTTTCAAACTCACCTTTTACTAAATTTTGTAATTCTGCTATCTTTACATCTCTCTCTGCTTCAAGTTCTTCTGATGAAAAAGGAACACTAAGCCAAGATTTAATAGCAATTATCTCCTGAACAATATTTTTCTCAGTTATTGCATTATAAGAACTTATCATAAAAATAATTAAACATATAATTAAAAATACAAATTTAGTTTCCATTTTTTATATCCATTACCTAACTAATATTTATTTCTTTCATTATGTTCATAATAATATCTACCTAGGATAATTAAAATAATTTCTCACAACTCTAAGACCAGTATTATTCCATTTTCCATTACGATCACCTTTTGCTCGCCTAGCATTTTTACAATAATCTGAATTATAGTTCCAACATCCACCACGAGCTACTTTTACCCATTTATTTTCGTAACCTTTAGGATTAAAATTCTGCTTAGAAAAGTAATAATTTTCATCATACCCATCCCAGCACCATTCAAATACATTACCACTCATATCATATAATCCTAATTCATTTGGCTTTTTTGTGCCTATTTTTTGAGTTTGTGTGGCATTATTTTCAAACCATGCAACTGTATTCACATCATTGCTTCCTGAAAAAATATATCCCTTGCTTTGTATACCACCTTTTGCAGCATATTCCCACTCTGCTTCAGTTGGTAGTCTATAACCATTAGCTGTCCAATCACAAATTATATCCCCGTTTTTATCGCTATAACACGGTTTTAATCCTTCTTTTAAACTAATTTTATTACAATAATCTATGGCATCAAGCCAAGATATATTTTCTACTGGTAAATCATCTCCTTTAAATGCAGATGGATTATTTTTCATTATTTTTATCCATTCCTTTTGGGTTACTTCATATTTACTTATAAAAAACGAAGATACAGTAACATTGTGAGGAAACTCATCCTTTTTTTCATTTGAGCCCATAATAAATCTTCCCCCCTTTACTAAAATAAAATTTGTAATTTTCAGGTTAAGAGAAAAATCCCAATTTTCCTTCTCATACCCAAATAAGTTAGGGTACCAAAAAATAATATTATCTTTACCTCCAGGACAAAGTTCAGAAATTCCTATTCCGCTCATACCTTTGGGATTTTTTAATTCTTGCTTACCATTAGATGCAGTTAATTCTATTTTAAAACAACCACCATTTGTTTCTCCATTTATATCATATAGAATCTTATAATATCCACAATCAGGATCTCTGCTCACCCTCACATTACTCACCATTTGTGCATAAAACTGAGAAATAAATAAAATTGACAATAACAAGAAAATCTTTTTTTTCATATCAAGCTCCTTGTTTACATTAGTTTATTATTTATAAATTTCGTCAAGAAATTTTTTTCCCCTTTATAAGATTAATCCATATCAAAAAATAGAATTTATACTTATACTAATATCTCTCACTTTCATAATATAACCATATAAAATGATAAAAATATTTATAAACATTAAAAAAGCGGAATACTTCTTCACCATTGGACTAAAATCCTTTGGGGGTCATTAGTTTGCAGTTGAGGGTCTTGTTCTCTTCCCATTCTTCTTGCCATCGCCCCAACATTTTCCTGTAAATATTGTAATAGCTCTGCTTCAGTTATTTTTTTATCCTGGTCTTTATTTGCCTCACCTTTTAAACCTTTCATTAAAAAGTAAGAGAAAAGACCGTGCTGTTTCTCATTGTAAGCACTCGCTATCTGAGAAGCTTGAGCAGCTGAGAAAACAGATAGATTAGGAGCAACGGCTGGCATTTCCGGACTTATAAATACTGGTTTGGCAGATGCCAGGATAATTTCATTATTGCGATTGGCTCCACTAAAACAACTATCTAAAAATATAGTTACTTTCTTTGCCTTTAAGGAACTTAAATTGGAATACAACTGTTGAAGTGAATATCCTGTATTATTTGGGAAATTAGGATTGCCATCATAGGGAAGTAAATAAGCTTCATTCGCGGTCATATCTGGAACTCCGTGTCCGCTATAAAAGATGAAGATTTCACATTCATTTTTATTGGCATTTTTATCTAACCAGCCCTTAGGGTTAAAAATGGCGTTAAACTCGCTTAAAGAAGCTCCATCATCAGTCTTTATATAAATATTTTCTGATGGAATACCTAAAACTTTCTGGAAATACTCTCGCATAAATTCAGCATCTCTACGAGCATAGGGAACTTGACTGACATTTTTATAATTCTCTATACCTAAAATCACTCCCCAACGATTATTGTTAATTTTACTATATAGAGGAATATCTTGTTCAATATCTATTGATAAAGAAGGAGCAATACTAATATTTTCCTTATTCTCTTTTCCGGCAATTACCATCTGATCGGCAGTGCGTTGTCGTTGATTAAAGGCTAAGTTTAAAGGTTGGTCCATTTTACAAAATTGGGATCTACTTTCTTTTAAATCTATTTTTATATCTAATTTTGTAGCTGTTTTAGCAGTATAAATATCAAAAACTATGTCTTTATATTCACCTGGAGACATATTACCCAAATTAAAAGTGTTACTACCTCCATAAAAAATAATGCCTTCACCAAATTTAATTTCTGCTATTACATTTTTTGCAATTCCAATCCCTTTATTGTGTATACGAACGGTTATGTTAACGGACTCTCCAGGTTCAATCATACCATTCTTATTAAAATCATCTATACCTACATCAAATACATAAATATCCGGCGGTTGTAAAGCTTTAGTTTCAAACTTTAAATTAATATCATTCGGAGGAAAGCCATTTTGCTCATTAAACTTGATATATAATGTTACTTTACCAGTAGGCACACCCATCCCTGCAATAATTTTTATTTGCTTTTCACAAGTCTCACCTGGTTTTATTTCCCCAAAATATATATTCCCAGGATAACTAAGACCTATAGAAGGTTGTAAATCCAATTTAGCTTCCACCATGTAAGCACTACCAGCTCCATTATTTGTGATGGAGATAACAATTTGAGCAGTTTCCTCAGCATCCAGCATTTGATTACCACTTGGTTCATTAAAAAATATAGAAGCTTCTAAATCAGGAGGCGTAAATGATGCAAGAATTTTAGGTTTCTGTTCAGATGAAACTCTTTCTATTGAATAAAAATTACCATACGCTCCAGAAAGCTCTGCTTCTAAATAAATCCAATTAAAATTCTCGTCCCATTGTCTGGTAACTCTTAATTGGTATTTGTCAAAATTTTTTTTAACATCTTGAGCTTGATAAATTGGAACAAATATTTCAAAATTGCGGAAACCCGTTTGAATAAGATAGGTTTGTTTATCCGCATTATATGCTCCTAATTTACCTTCCATTACAACGACTTCTCGAGATTGTATTATTAGACTTTGTAATTTTTCTTTTAATTTTTGTTGATGTGCTGTATAAAGAGCTTCAGCATCTTTTATTTTTTGCTCATAATCCTCTTTAATTTCATTAATTTGATTATAATAAGCGACTTTCCGCTTTTCAAATTGTTGAGTAGTTTCATATTCACCCTTAACTGGAAATTGTAATTTGCTAATTATAGCATCTCTTTCAGCTATCAAAGATTCTGCAGAAAAAGGTACTCCTATCCATGATTTTAAAGCCATAGCTTCATCTAAAGTGCTTGCAGATAAAAAATTATTCATTACAAATAAATAAAATAAAAACATAAATCTAATATATTTCATATTATCCTCACACTTTATATAATAATAAATTATTAATCAAGGTCAAGCTGTGCTCCTATACCTATACATACTGATATACCATTAAAATTATTAAAATTACAATAATATCCTCTATATTCTTTAATTACATTTGAATAGGTAGCTTCTAAAGTTAAATTATAGAAACACAAACCAAATTTTAAATAATAACCAGCAGAACTACCAGAACTTAGTTGATCCCAGTTTTCCTCTGTATCACCATAAGATATTTCTTCCGAAATTTTATAAAAACATCCGCCTGCTCCGAAATATGGATAAATGAAAGAATTATTTAACTTATACAATAAACCCAAGTTAATATCGGGCTTTATAAATAAGTTTACATGTCCTTCCTGTTCATTATTGGATTCTTTATATGTATTTTTTTTAATAAAAGAAAATAAATTAATATCTAATTCAATACCAAATTTCGAATAATCCCATAAAGTACAACCTCCTCCAAAAGTTCCTGAAGTATCATAATCTTCTTTAAGATTAGAATCTAAAGGGAAAAAAATACCCATATTACAATCCAAATAACCAGATAACCTATAAATAGTACGATCAATGTAAATTTTAAAGTTCCAATTATCTGGTTCAACACCTTCTAATACCGGATCCCAAAATACACAAAAATTCTTATCTGCTTCACATTTAGCATTAACACACTCACCAAACATAAATTTAGGTTGTTCAATTTCCCTTTTATCTTTATATGGAATTATTTTTATCAAATAAAATTTATTCTTCATTCCTGATAAATCAAAGTTAATTTTATAATAACCAACCTCGGGATCTTGAGAAACCATAATATTTTTGATAGATGCCCCTATTAGAAAGCTCATAAAGTTTGTAAATATAAGAAATAAAAGGATAAACTTTAAATTTTTCATATTACTTACCTCTCAATTTTACACATTCCCTAACTATGCATTTTTGTCAATGAATAATTTAATTTTAAGATTTATAAGATTGTAATTTATTGCCCATTTATACTTCTTTCGTCAATTCAAATAACTCTTATAATAAAATGGTTAGATAGAATTTTTTAACCACAAATATAAAC
>JAGPGB010000036.1:0-1655 GCA_018056215.1 Bacteroidales bacterium
ATCTCGTCGATAATATACAAAATAGATGGAGAAGTAATAAAAAAAGTTCTATAATTATTGTAGCAGAAGGAGAGGAACTGGGTGGTGCTGTTAAAGTTTCAGAAATGGTTAAAGAAAAACTACCAGACTATGAAATTAGATATACAGTATTAGGTCATATTCAGCGTGGTGGTAATCCTACTCTCAGAGATAGACTAAATGCTTCTAGAATGGGGTATAATGCTGTCAAATCTATTATGACTGGTGATGATAAAATTATGATAGGCATCATGAACGAACATATTGTAAAAATTCCATTAGAAAGAGCAGTTAAAAACTTCAAAGGTGTAGATAAAGATCTAATAGAAATGATGTATATTTTAGCTATTTAGCTCATAAAAGTCATATCACAAAAAAAGCCAGAATTAATTAATTCTGGCTTTTTTATTTAATATTAGATTTCCTTTTATTCAATAACTAATTTTTTAATTAATCTAGAACCTTGAGAGTTTAGAGAAACTAAATACATACCTGGTTGCAGATCAGAAATATCCATAATGGTATGATGTGAGCCAGAGCTCATCATCCCTAAGTCTTCTGATTTAACTATTTGACCACTGAGGCTAATGATGTCAATAGAAGTATTAGATGCATTTTGCAAAGCAAATTGTAAAACTAATTCTGGATCACTTGTTATATTTGGGAATGTCAATTGCATACCTTCAAAATAAGAATTAGAATTAATATTTACATAATCTAAATCTACAACTGCAAATAAAGTAATATTTACATCTAAAACACCACCAGTACCGAAATTAGTACTTACCCAATAATATTGCCCTAAAGGAGATTTTGCATATTGTGTATAATGTAATCCTTGTCCATCACCACTATCATCACAAAGTAAATTTGCAGTATCACCTTTTGCTCTTAAGTCTGAAAAATCAGTAACTATACAAAATTCATTACTTACTCCTACAATTTGATTTAATTCTTTATATGTAAATGTATTTACAGTGTCGATATCATTTATAGGAATAGATACACTTGTATAAGGATTATCTAAATCTGGTCCTGCACCATATTGATAATTACCTGTAGTACCACCAATTATACAAACATTAGCAGCCATTGGAGTTACATAAGCTAGTAGAGAAGAATTATTATCATCATTCAAATCATATTTACTTTGAAAAATCATTAATAGACCTTCAATGCCTACTTGACTAACATTATATAGTTGATAGCACTGTGCCCATCCATCTAGACTTTGTGCATTTACACCAAACCAATAACCAATAATGCTGTCATTAGCATCAACTAATCTATAATAAGTCATAGCTTCATCAGGTGAGAAAATAGGCCAGAAATTGTCTGACAAACCTACTGTGTCTAAGGTCTCATTTGTACTTTTCACTACATAATTAATAGTTTTTGTAGATTTCTGTGGGATAAAGCCATATTTAAAAGTACTTTTTTGTGGTTGATTTTGGCCAAATAAAATGGCTACACATAGCATTAATGCTATTGTTTTCATAGTTGTTATTTTATTTGATTGTTAATACTTGTTTATTAGTTGTCAATGCGGGTGAATTCTCCTTTGTCGTTGAAGCGCAGTTCAATATCGTTCGATAACTCTACACTTTGGCCAACGGTTTCTTTTTCCCATTCGGTTA
>JAGPGB010000036.1:1755-5821 GCA_018056215.1 Bacteroidales bacterium
ATTTGATTGTTAATACTTGTTTATTAGTTGTCAATGCGGGTGAATTCTCCTTTGTCGTTGAAGCGCAGTTCAATATCGTTCGATAACTCTACACTTTGGCCAACGGTTTCTTTTTCCCATTCGGTTATGAACGAAGGCGAATAATTCTTTTCTACATATTCAGTAATTTTTTGTGATACAGCCGAATCGGGCACGCGTTTCTCATTTCCATCTATTTTTGTGCATTTACCTTTCCGGTTGAAATTCAGGTTATACCCTTCGGAAAGTGAAACTTCAAAACTCGATTCCAGAAGTTCTTTATCACTTACTACCGAAACAATGCTTTGCCCGGCGAAATGTGTTGTAATAAACTCTTGGGCAGTCTTGGGCAAACTATTGCTGTCGATTATTGTTTCCTTTTCGCAACTGGCAAATATTATGACTGATAATATGACAATTGCAATTGTTTTAATTGTGTGTTGTGTATTCATGTCTACTGTATTTTTTAAGGTTTCTTATTTCATTTGCAAATTTAATGTATTATTTTTATAAAAAAAAGTTTTTTTAATATATAAAACTTAATTTTTTTAACTATTTATCTTCTGGTTCTTTAACATCAATTATTTTACCTTCTACCTTAATTTTTTTGCCAGCATAAGGATGATTGAAGTCTAATTTTATTTTATTTTCTAAGTGATTTATACTTTTAACTCTAAAATAATCTGTTTCACCCTCATCATTATTATAAGTAAAATACATATCTTCTGTGAGATCTTTAGCATTTACATTTGTCATATCAGCGAATTCATTAAGATCAGACTCTACTATTTCATCTTCATCATATTCACCAAAGGCATCTTCTGGTTCTAGCACAAAACTAAAACTTTCTCCAGCAGATAGTCCTTTGAGACGAGAATAGAAAACTAAATTTTCCATATCATCATCATATAAAATTTCTTCTGGCTCGTCTTCTTTTATTTCTACCAAGATTTCTCCATTAGGTTCATCTTCTGATATTTTATAAGCTATGCTTACTAATTTGTTTTTTTCTACTTTCATAAAGAATTTATTTTTTTAAATTTTTACAAAGATAAATATTTTTTTTAAAATAAAAATTATTTTATTGACTATTCATTTATTATAGTAATAGTAACTAATCTGCAATGTGGTAAAAAGCTAAAGTCAGATTTACAACTGTTTTTGGGCACTTGTATAGTAAATCTGGTTTGTGCTATACCATTACCATTTAGCTGATGAAAGATGTTCAACGCTCTTTTTTGAGCTAATAATAAATCTGCGTTCTCCTCATTACTATCTTGATATCCTTTCAAGACAATTTTTAAATTAGAATGTTCATATAAAACTTGTATTATATAAGATAAATATTTATAAGTAGAATCATTAATCTTGTATGAATTAGGCTCGAAATAGATAAAAAAAGTTTTAGAACCTCCTGTATCTGGTAACATATCTGCCAGTGTGTCTTGCCTAGTAGGTGTTTTGAAAAGTTCTTTGAAATCATCAAGATTAATTTGATCACTTAATGTAGTGGATGAGTCTATGTGTGTAGAATCCACCTTATTAGAATAATATAAAGCAGAGTCTATTCCTATTTCGCATAATAAAACATCATCCACATAGTAATATGCTTCGCGTTTACCAAAAGAAAAAATGCTTTTTCTAATAAATTTTTCTTTGTCACGCAAATCGAAATTACCTATTGTTAAAAAAAGTTCATTGCCTTGAGCAGTATAAGTGCCACTTATTTTAATCCACTCTTCTGGATTGTTTTTATCATAAAGTCCTTTATCATCTCTAACCTCTATCTGAGGTCTGTAAGCATCTAAAATTTGAGGTGATAAATAATTTGGTGCATTTGGATAAAAGCTGACTCCAAAAGATCTAGCATAGCAATTAGCATATTTAGAGGGAGTAATATATACCTCGAAATAATAAATTTTACCTTTTTCTAATGTATTATTTAATTTTACTTGTAGAAATTCGTTATAATTTTGAGGCCATAAACGCAACCCTGCATAAGCATTACCAGTACGAGCAGGACGTAGAATATAATTTTTATCAAATTTGATTTTATTTACATCCTGCATTTTTTTATTTTTGCTATTTACGAAATAGTCTGCAGTATTAATCTTTTTCCAGGGTTTTAAAGTAGATTTGCCATTGCCTTCAAAGCTCGCATTTGGTACTAAATTTACACAATCTTTAGGTATAGTATCTTGTGCTATTAATAAAAAATTAATATTAAAAAAAATTAGTAATATAATGCGAACTGTATTCATCTCATTCAATTCTTGAAAATATTTTTTTAAAATAGTTAATATGCCATAAAGCATGAAACAAAGATATTAAGGTCATTACAATACCTACCTGTACATGCCAATATAAAAATTCTAATCGCAATGCTGGCCATATACCATAATTAATTTGTATGATTAAAATAATTCCTAAAAAACCTGATATAATAAAACTAATCAGCAATAACACATTCCATATTCTTTTGTGCAATCTTTTGCTTATTAAATGATATTTGGTGAGTAACCACGATAAAGAGTATAAAATCAAAGTGATTATACCAATTTCTAATAAATTATATGGTCTTTTTTTTAAATTTAAAGTTAATGAAGGAATAGCAAAGAAATGCTTTTGATAATTTATTATCTGTTTACTTATAATATTATCATGTGTGGCATTATTACTATTGTTTATCTCATTATTATAGTTTTTTTGATTTTTTTCTACTGTGTCTTTTATTACTTTATCATCGATTATTTCTGTATGTGACATCATAATTCCCAAATCACAAAAGCCATCTGCATTTTTATCTAGAAATTTACCACAGCTCCCAATACAATTGACCTTATCACATATAGGATCTTCATTTTGTGAAAATAAAAAATTATAACTCATTAAAATGATTAATAAAGTAATGAATAAAGGTTTCATTTTTTTTTAAATTAGTATTATTTAAGTTTATTTTTTTACAAAAATATTTAAAAAATATCAAATTAATGATTTTTATTATTAAATAAATTTTTTATCATATATTTGCTGATTATTTTTATAGATATAATAATTTATTTTATGAGTAAAAGACTAGTAATACCACACCCAATAGAAATAACCGATAATCAAATTAAACAACTAAAAGATGAGCTCTCTCATTATGATATAGTTGTAAAATATTATGTGGATGAGCCAACAAGTAGAGAACAAATAATAGAGAGGATAAAAGATGCTAATTATTTGATGATAGCAGTCTTGCACCTGAATGCTGACATATTAAGCTATGCTAAAAATCTAGAATATATTTCTATCACTTTCACAGGATATGATCATGTAGATATAGAATATTGCAAAACTCATAATATAAAAGTTAGTAATGCTGCAGGATACTCTACTACAGCTGTTGCTGAATTAACAATCGCAATGGGCATAATGCTTTTTAGACAAATTATACCTCAATATTTATCTTTGAAAACTTCGGGTGATAGAATAAACATCCCAGGTAGAGAACTATATGGCAAAACTTGGGGAGTAATAGGCTATGGAAATATTGGTAAAAAAGTGGTAGAATATGCTAAATACTTGGGTTGTAATGTAATAGTTTATACTCGTTCTGCTCATGCAGATGAAAAAGATATAATGTTTGTAACAAAAGAATATTTATTGAAAAATTCGGATATTATAAGCCTACATATACCTCTAAATCCAGAAACTAGACATTTTATTAGCTACGAAGAATTTAGTTTAATGAAAAAAGATGCTATACTGATAAATACAGCTAGAGCTTTGATAGTAGATCAAGAAGCTATGAAAGATGCTTTGATAAATAAAACAATTTCTGCTGTGGCTACTGATGTTTTAGAAAATGATCCACCCATAGATCCTCAATATCTATTATTACATATTGATAATTTGTTTGCTTTACCGCATATAGGCTATTACACAAATGAAGCTTTAGAGAGACGAGCAGATATAGGTATTAGGAATTTAATTAATTATTTAAATGGAAATATTACTAATGAAGTGGGCTAAATGACGGGGAGACGAGGTGACTGGGGAGACG
>JAGPGB010000036.1:5921-8578 GCA_018056215.1 Bacteroidales bacterium
GGGAGAAGAGATGACGAGGAGAGTGGGAGACTTGGGAGATGAGATGATAGGGGGAGGATTATAGGATTAGTTAAAAAAAAATTAAATCATTCTATGTGTAAACTTTTTAATAAAATTTTTATTAAATTGAAAAAAATAAAATTCATTAATTTATACTTAATAATAAGTTTAAATTTTTTATTACTAGTTTGTTCATTATCTGGACAGAGTATAGCTAGATGGGGCTTACCATATATTAAAAACTATTATCCTTATGAATATAATGGATATTCTCAAAATTGGGATATTGCTTTTGATAGTACTGGAATATTGTGGTTAGCAAATGGTGATGGACTGATGAGCTTCGATGGTATTAGGTGGCATAAATATTTTTTGCCAACTAATGATGCCATTGCTAGCATTGTCATCGATAATGGCAGAATATATGTAGGTTCTAAAAATGAATTTGGTTATTTCCTGATTTCTAATCCTAAAACATATAAATACGTCTCATTGACTGATAAAGCTAAAAATTTATCTTTTTCAAATAACTATTTTTTGAGTGCTGCTAAAACCAATTATGGTATTTATCTATCAGATAAATATAGTGTGGTTAGATTAATAAAAGATAAAGTAGATGTACTTTTCACTAATGTAAAAGGAGATCTTATTAATTTTAATAATTCAGCTTTTTTTTATAATCCAAAGACTGGTTTATATCTGCTGTCAGGATCTAAATTATTATATATCAAAGGGAATTATCCTCTCAATAGCCAAATGTTTATGTTTTTGCCATATGCTAATGATACATTGCTAATAATCGATGCTACAGCTGGTATATATAAAGGTATTTTAGACATTGATAATATATCATCACCTACATTAAACATCGAAGAAATAGATTTCCCCATAGAAAAAGAATTATTGCAAAATAGTATTTTAGATGCTAAAAAAACTTCTGATAGTTATATTTTTTCAACTTATTTCGGTGGTACCTATGTGTATGATTTAGATTTCAAATTACAATATATTCTCAATCATTCCTCACAACTTATTAGTTTAACGCATAATAAAATAGCCTTGGATCCAAATGAAAATATATGGTTAGCAATGGACTATGGAATAGCTAAAGTGAATACTCACAATCCTTTCACTCTTTTATCAAAAGTACATGGGCTCACGTCTTCTATCTTGGATGTAATTTTTTTTAATAATAAATTAATAGCTGGTGGATGGACTAACCTATTTGTAGAGGAAATAGAGGAAAGTACAAATTATTTTAAAAAAACATCAATAGATAATATCTGCTGGCAATTAAAAAAGATAAAATTTGATAAAGACAGTTTTGTAATAGTAGCATCTAATATAGGATTGTATGCATTAGATTATAAAAATAACATTATACCTATAGATACTGGGAATTTTCGTACTATAAATGTAACAAGCTCTCCTACATATTTCACTGCTACTACAGAAAACTTTTTTAATATTTATAATTATAAAAATAAAAAAATTGTAAAAACATTCTCTATCCCATTACCTGTAGGCATTACTTTTTCGAATATAAATTTCAGAAAAGCAGATAGTTCTTATGTCCATTATATTTCTTGTGATGAACCTAAAATTATTAAGATAACTACTAATAATGAGTTGCAAGAAATACAAGTATTAACTTTGCCAACAAAAAAAGTATTTTCTTCTGGTTATTTATTAGAAAAAGACCGAAATAGTATATTGGTTTATTCTCCACAAAATATTTGGCGTATAAATACTAATAACGATAAAATCACATTAGCAGAACCTGCTTTAAGAAATTTTTATGATTCATTACATTTTATAAATATCTTAAAAATTTATGGTGACACCATTTGGCTACAGACCTCATCTAAGCAATTACCTAATAAAACAATTTATTTAATAATTAAAGAAAATGGCAAATATGTTACTAAAAAAACTTTACAACTGTTTCATGAGTTAGAAGTTTTGTCTATAAAAAGAGGACCTAACGGTAATATATTATTTTCTACTGATGATGGCATTTTTGTGCTAAATCAAAAAAAATTATTTAAAAAATCTGCTCCCTTGAGATTATATGCTACATTACATGTAGATGCTAAAGACACTAACTATATGATAAGTAATTACTCTTTTATAGATACTGTCATTAAAATACCTTATCCACTTAATAAGCTAAGCATAGAGTGGCGCACTAATCTCATAGAGAGAGAGATGACAAACAATATAAAATTTAGTTTTTATTTAGAAGGATATGATAGAGATTGGTCTGAATGGACTACGCATCATAGCAGAGAATATGATAAATTGAAGCCAGGTAACTATACTTTTCACGTAAAAGCTATTGATGAGAATGAACAAATCACAACCTTAGTTAACATACCTTTACACATCAATGTACCCATTTATAGAACAGTGGTTTCATATATTTTCTATATTATTTTAGGTATTTTAGCTATTTATGCTATTGTATATTTTTCTAATAGATTGATATTGAGAAGAAATAAACTCTTAGAGGAATATGCTCTTACTAAAAATAAAGAAACATTACAAAAAACTATGCAATTAGAAAAAGAAAAGGAAAAAGCTGATAGATTATTGATAAACATATTGCCAGTGAGAATAGCTAATGAATTAAAAGAAAAAGGCAAGGTAGATGCAGA
>JAGPGB010000037.1 GCA_018056215.1 Bacteroidales bacterium
CATCTTGTTGTTTCTTTTTCTCATTTTCTATCACGGAAGCAGGTGCTTTGTTTACAAAATTTTCGTTTTCTAATTTTTTATTTACGTTATTTAGAAATCCTTTGTAATATTCTAATTCTTTTATTATTTTTTCTTTTTCTTCTTCTAAATTAGTTTCTGGTATCGGTATAGATATAGTTAATGTTCTCACTAATGTTTCAGCAGTATTCATTTGTGGTAATTTATTTGTTATAGACTGTATTTGGGTCATTTTTTTTATTAATTCACTGTATTTATCTATAATATCTTTAAATTCAGAATTATTATAATAAATTTCTAAATCATTATTTGTTAGATTATATTGTACTTTTAATGATCTGATGGTAGATATTAATTCAAATATAAAACTAATTTCATCTATAATGTTTTCATCAAAAGTATCGGCTTCTGGCCAATTAGTGAACATGATAGTATCATTTTCATTTGTATTATTATCTAGCAAATGCCATATTTCTTCAGTTATAAATGGCATAAATGGGTGTAACAGTTGCATTAAAGTTTTGAAAAAATCTAAAGTTTTGTAATAAGTAAATGAATCTATAGGTTGGCCAAATGGCGGTTTTATGAGTTCTAGATACCATGAGCAGAAATAATCCCATATAGTTTTGTAAACAGTTTTGAGAGCATCTGATATGCGATATTCGTTAAAGTTGTTATTTATTTCTATTATTGATGCTTTTAGTTGTTCAGAAAACCATGATATGCTTTGGTTATTAATAGTGGTAGGAGTTTTATTATCATCTATTTGCCACATTTTTACTAGTCTGAGGGCATTCCAAATTTTATTTGAAAAATTTCTTCCTTGTTCGCAGAGAGATTCATCAAAAAGAAGATCATTACCAAGAGGGCTGGCGAAAAGCATGCCCATACGTACTCCATCTGCGCCATATTTATTTATTAAGTCTATAGGATCAGGGCTATTTCCTAAAGATTTAGACATTTTACGACCAGATTTATCTCTGACTATACCAGTGAAGTATACATTATAAAAAGGCACTTCCTTGCGATATTCTATTCCTGCCATTATCATTCTAGCTACCCAAAAAAATAAAATTTCTGGAGCAGTTACTAGATCATTAGTAGGGTAATAATAGTTGATGTCTTTATTTTCAGGTTCTAAAATGCCATTAAATACAGCTATAGGCCATAGCCAGCTAGAGAACCAAGTATCCAAAACATCTTCATCTTGTTTTAAATCATTTTTCTGGATATTAGGATTTTTAGCTTGTGCTAATGCAAAAGCTTCGTCTTCATTATGTGCTACTACAAAATCTCCATTAGATAAGTACCAAACTGGAATTCTATGTCCCCACCACAATTGTCGAGAGATACACCAATCTTTGATATTTTCCATCCAATGTTTATATGTATTTATTATTTTATCTGGATAAAATTTAATTATACCATCAAGTACTACTTGTAAGGCTGGTTGTGATAACTCTTTTACTTTTAGAAACCATTGTAAGCTTAATCTTGGTTCTATAGGTACATCTGTCCTTTCACTATAGGCTACATTATTTTCATAATCCTCGATTTTTTCTATATTACCTTCTTGTTCTAAAAGTGTTATAATATTTTTGCGAGCTTCTAATCTATCTTGTCCAATGAGAAATTTTGCATTTTGATTTAAATGTGCATCTGGAGTGAAAATATCTATGATTTCTAGATTATGTTTTTTGCCTATTTCATAATCATTCAGATCATGTGCTGGTGTTACTTTTAAACAACCAGTGCCAAATTCAGGGTCTACATATTCATCTGCAATGATAGAAATTTCTCTTTTCACTAGTGGTACAAAAACTTTTTTACCAATTAAATGTTTGTATCTATCATCATTAGGATTTACAGCTACAGCAGTATCTGCTAGTATAGTTTCTGGTCTAGTAGTCGCTATTATCACGTATCCGCTGTTATCTGTTAAATAATATTTCACATAATAGAGTTTGCTATTAGTTTTTTTGTAAATAACTTCTTCGTCTGAGAGTGCTGTGAGAGCTTGTGGATCCCAATTTACCATTCTGTGGCTACGATATATTAATCCTTTATTATATAGGTCTACAAATACATGAATTACACTTTTGTAGTAATTGTCGTCCATAGTAAATGTAGTTCTATCCCAGTCACAGGAGGCTCCCAATTTTTTCAATTGTTCTAAAATTATACCTCCATGTTTTTCTTTCCATTCCCATGCATATTTCATAAATTCCTCACGAGTGAGAGAGTGCTTATCTATACCTTTTTCTCTCAACATGGCTACTATACGGGCCTCAGTAGCAATAGATGCATGATCTGTTCCAGGTACCCAGCATGCGTTGTAGCCTTGCATCCTAGCTCTACGAATTAAAATATCTTGTAATGTATTATTGAGTACATGCCCCATATGTAGTATTCCAGTAACATTGGGCGGTGGTATTACTATAGTATATGGTTTTTTATTATTTGGTTCAGAATGAAAAAAATTATTTTCTAGCCATTTTTTATACCATTTACTTTCTATTTCATTAGCTGTGTAATGTTGAGCTAGGTTCATATTATAAAAATTTGTGCAAAATTACAAAAATATATGTAAAAAAAATCACCTGTAATTTGTGAAAAAATATCTAATTTTGTAATTATGAATTCGAAAAATTTCATATTTATTAGTCTTTTATTTATTTCTAGTGTTTTATTTGCACAGGAGGACATAGCTATTGGTAGTGGATATGAGAGAGGTACTCTGCTAAAGCGATATTTTAGTGTAGGAGCTAATTTAAACACTCATGGATGGGGTTTGTTAGCAGATTTTGGTAAAAATGCTAATATTTTTAATAATTATGGAATGCTAATAGAGTTTGTAGATGTTCATTCTTATAAAGAAATAAAACTAAGAAGAGAAGGTATCATTAATGCCAAATCTTTTGTTTATGGTAAGTTAAATTATGTTTATTTGTTGCGAACTGGCTTTAAATCTGCATCTTTATTATATTCTAAACCCTATTGGGGCGGTGTCGCTGTAGGTAGGTTTTATTCTTTTGGTATTAGTAGCTGTTTTACTAAACCAGTATATTTACAAGTGCAAAAATATGATTCTTATTACGATTGGAATATAGTAGAGGAGAGGTACAATCCAGAGAAACATTCTATAGATGATATTTTAGGTAGAGGTAGTTTCTTATCAGGATTTGATAAAATCAAATATTATCCTGGTATATATTTACAAGGTGGTTTTAGTTTTGATTTTAATGAAAGCCAAGACCAAATTAGAAGATTAGACATAGGTGCTAGCTTAGATTTATTTTTACATAAAATTCCTATTATGGCTTATGAGAAAAATAATTTTTATTTTTTAACATTTTTCATAAAATATAATATTGGTCAAAACTATAATGCGAAATGAGTGAAGAAAAAATATTAAGAAAGCCAGCCTGGCTTAAAGTTGATCGAACGCCATTAGATTCTTATTCTAATTTACATTCTCCATTAAATAATGGTCATCTACATACTATCTGTGAAAGTGGTATGTGCCCCAATAAAGCAGAATGTTGGTCGTTAGGAACTGCTACATTCATGATATTAGGTGATATTTGTACAAGAAATTGTAAATTCTGTGCTGTCAAGACTGGTAAGCCTTTACCACCAGATCCTAATGAACCTGATAGTATTTTGGAAATAGTAAAAACATTATCATTAAAACATGTAGTATTAACTTCGGTTACCAGAGATGATCTGCCAGATCAAGGAGCTAATCATTGGGCTAGATGTGTAGAACTATTAAAAAATGCCAATCTCACAGTAGAGGTTTTAGTACCTGATTTTGATGGTAATCGTGATTTAATAAAAATCGTAGCTAATGCTAAACCAGATATTTTCTCACATAATTTAGAGACAGTTAGATCACTATCTAAGCTGATAAGATCTAAAGCTACTTATGATAAAAGTTTACATACTTTAGAAATTGCTGCTTCATTTGGTCTAACTACAAAAAGTGGAATAATGGTTGGATTAGGTGAAAAATTTGATGAAGTTCTTGATGTAATGGATGATTTATTAAATGTAAATTGCAGAATATTAACCATTGGTCAATATTTGCAGCCATCAAAAAATAATTATCCTGTTAAAGAATATGTGAATCCAAAAATTTTTGATGAATATAAAAGCATTGCTTTGAAAAAAGGATTTAAATATGTAGAATCTGCACCATTAGTGAGATCATCATATCATTCTGAAAAAATTTTATAAAAAATATTTATAATTTTGAAAAATTTTTTACATCCATTTAAATATTTATTATTAATTTGGCTGCAAAATTTTAATAAAGTATAATTTTTAAAAAAAATCAATATGCGAAGACTTGAATTTTTATTAAGTGTAGTATTAATAATGGCATTATCATTAGGTATTAATGCTCAAAACAACAAAGGGAAAAATAATTTAAAAAATTCCCCACTAAAATCTCAACAATTACAGTGGATAAATGTAGGACCCACAAATATAGGAGGTCGCACGAGAGCTATTATGATAGATAAAAATAACTCTTCTATCATTTATGCTGCTAGTGTATCTGGAGGAATATGGAAAAGTATTTCTGGTGGTACTTCATGGAGCATGTATGCTACTACAGATAATATGTTTATATCTTCTTTAATAAAAGATAAAGATGGATATATATATTTCGGCACTGGTGAATATTATGCTAGTCCTATAGGAGATAATAATGGTGGCACAGGGTTCAGAGGAAATGGTATTTATAAAAGTACTACTCCCAATGGTAGTGAATTTCAGTTACTATCAGCTACACAAGTTACAGGACTAAGCTCACCATTTTTATATACTAATAATTTAGCAGTCAATTTATCTACAAATAAAATTTTTGCTGCTTCAAATAAAGGATTACAAGTATCTGAAGATGGTGGTCAAACATGGTATAATCCTATTGGCACTAGTGGTGTTCCTACTCAAACTTGTTATGATGTAGAGGTAGCTAATGATGGTACTGTATATGCAGCTATTTATAGATATATATATAAATCATCTAATGGAGATAATGGTAGCTTTGTACAGCTTTCAAATCCATGGGGATCAGCTGTTTCTAGAATAGAAATTGCTGTAATGCCTACTAATTCAAATATTATCTATGCTATTGTCATTGATAATAATGGAAATTTAGGCGGTGCTTATCGTTCTAGTGATGGTGGAACAAATTGGGAACTAATAGGCCCTGGTGGTAGTTCAAACTTTTATCCATTTAATCAAGAAGGATTTTATGCTTGTGCTTTAGCTATAGATCCATTTGATCAAAATCATATTTTATTAGGTGGTGTTGATTTATGGGAATATTATTATGGTGGCAATTGGGAGCAAATATCTTCCTCTGTATTAGATGAGACTAGTTTATTATATTTACATTCTCATCAACATAAAATTGTTTTTGATCATAATGTAGAAGGTGTAGTTTATATAGCTAATGATGGTGGCGTTTTTAAAGGTATCAAAGATGCTACTTATGATGTTTTTACCTTTAATAATGCAAATAGAAATTATGTAACTTCTCTCTTCTTTTCATTAGCTTGCAATTCATATAATCAACTAATGGGTGGCACTCATAATAATGGAACAGTTCTTTTACCTAGACAAACTATTGATTCTACTAAAGCAGTAAAATTTTTATATGGTACTGGTGGCTATGTGGCTATGTCTAATCTAGACAAAAATATGATTATTGGCTCTTATCCATATGGCGAAATGTATAGATCTAATGAATTTGGTGGTAATGCTCAAACATTTTACTCCACTGGATTGCTTGCTAATATAAAAACTTTAGGTGGTGGCGAGATGGGTTCTAATACTTTCTCTTCATATTTAGCTCCTATACTTTTAAAAGAAGGGTATAATATGAATTCTACTGACAGTGCAACTTTTGTTAATTTGAATGATACAACTCTGCATGCTGGTGATGTAATAATGGTAAAAAGTCCTGTAAGTAGTTTGTTTTTTAACTATACTTTAACTTCTGATTTAGCTCCTGGTGATTCAATTAGAGTACAAGATTATTTATATGCTAACTTATTTGTCGGATTGAAAGGTTCTGTGTGGATGACTCGTGGCTTACATGATTATTCTGGTGCTCCTAAATGGTTTAGAATAGGGACAACTGCTAACAATAGTGAATATCCACAATGTATGGCTATAAGTAGTGATAATAATTATTTATTTGTTGGTACAGCTGAAGGCAAAGTTTATAGAATTTCTAATTTATTAAATGCTAAAGATAGTTTATCTGCAGATAATCGCAGTATTTATTGCGTAGTAACTACTGATCTAATTTATAGTATTTCTAATAGGCCGATAACTTCTATTTCAGTAAATCCTGATGATCCGAATAAAGTAATAATTACTGCTGGTGGTTATAGTGCTTCTACTTATGTGTATTATTCTAATAATGCTACGTCTGATTCACCTACATTTACAAATAAAACTGGTAATCTACCTAAATATCCCGTATATACTTCTTTATTTGTAAAAGCAAATCCAAATATTATTTTATTGGGAACTGAATTTGGAATATATTCTACTGATAATATCGCAGCTACATCACCTTCATGGAGTGCTGATAACGAAGGTCTCGGTAATGTACCAGTGTATATGTTGACACAGCAAGATTTTTATAATTATGGTTCATCTAATTATGGTGTGATTTATGCTGCTACTCATGGTAGAGGTATATTTGCTAATTATAAATACCATATAGTGTCTATCGATGATTTTGTAACTGAAGATAATAATCTGTCAGTATATCCTAATCCTGCCACAGATTACATAAATATTGATAATAAGATGGGTAATAATCCATTTACTGTAAGCATTTATAATATGAATGGACAATTAGTTTATGTTAAATTAATTAGTGATAATTCTAATGCTACTATTCAAATTCCTGTTAGCTCTCTTAATAGTGGTACATACATTATTAGCTGCCAAGGGAATAATAAAATGTATAGCTCTAAGTTTGTAAAAGAATAAAAAAATAATAATATGAAAAGAATTTTAATTTTTGGATTAATAATCCTAGGAATTTTAGTTAATATTTCTGCACAGGATAAAATTATCGCTCCTACACCTTTGTTACCTGCTAATAGTTCATCCAATTTGAATGTTAAATTCAATATAGATTGGACTAGTGTGAGTGGCGCTGTATCATATGAGCTGCAACTAGATACAAATTCTGCTTTTACTGCTCCAGTTACTATTCAGACTATGTATTCTGCTTATACTATAAATAATTTAATGTATGGTACTACTTATTATTGGAGAGTGAGAGCTAAAAATGCTACTAATCAATTTTCAGCTTGGAGTGATGTGTGGAATTTCACTACTAAAGGATTAGTTTCATTACGCAAACCATTAGATAGTGCTAATCATGTTCCTTTGAAATTGGCAATTAAATGGGATACTATTAGTGGATCCATGTATAGGATTCAGGTAGATACAACTGCAAATTTCAATAGTACAATGTTGAGTGAATTCTCTGCAATTACTGCTGATTCTGTATCGTTAAATAGATTATTATATAATCAAAAATATTTCTGGAGAGTAATGGCATATCATCAAAATGATAGTGCAGATTGGTCTCTTACTAGATTGTTTACTACTAAATCCAATTTAGATATTACACCTAAATTTCCATTAGATGATTATACAGATTTCATACCCGGTGATGTTATAAAAGCCTATGCTATTTGGGGTAGTAATGGTGGTGAATTATTATTATCAGAAGATAGCAGTTTTGACGTTCAATTCTACTATGCATTTGATAGTACTGACATTATTATCACTAAAATTCAGAATACCCCACCTAAATATGACACAACGGTAAATGTCACTACTGGATATTTGAAATTCAACCAAAATTGTTATTGGAAAATGAGATTTTTCCATAGTTCAGATACTTCAGAGTGGAGTCCAGTATATAAATTTAAAACTTTAGATAAAGTCAAATTATTAACGCCTATAGATAATGCTACTGATGTAAATCCTTTAACTGGTTCATTACAATGGTCTTCTATTTATGCTGCTGATGAATATGTGATTTATTATGATACTTTAAGTGATCTATCTACTGCAAAATCTGTATCTGTTGATCCTGCTGATACTTTATATAATAAAGGTGATAAAATAGTTTATAATTTGCAAAATTTAAATTTATCTTATAGTAAAACATATTATTGGCAAATAAAAGCAAAACATGTAAGAGATGAAGCAACTTCTGATATTAGAACTTTTACTACTATGCATGATAATGGAGTAGCTGATTATAATGGTTACAGTTTTGCTATTTTACCTAATCCAGCTAGTGATTTTGTAAAAATTAATTTTAATAAAGAACAAACAGGCATGATTTCTATTAAAAATATATTAGGACAAGATGTTTACAAAGAAAAAATTAATAAAACTCTAAATGCTAATATTCCTGTTTATAACTTGGATAATGGTATATATATCATAGAATTTA
>JAGPGB010000038.1 GCA_018056215.1 Bacteroidales bacterium
TCTCATTTCTCAAAATCTCTTGGATGGCGAGAAATTAACTGATTTTATAAAACAAAGCATAGACATTATATATCAGCAAAACAAGTAATTTTAATATTGGATTATTTTAATTAAAATAAAAATTTTGCAGAAAGTATTTTTATATAATTTTTACTAATTTACAATTATATTTTATATTTATAATTGTAAAAGTATAATTTATAGCTTAATTTATATTTTCTTATTAATTATTTATAAGATTTTCAATATTTTTGTAATTATTTTACTAAAATTTATATGGTGAAGAGTTTTTTTAAAAGGTTATATCTATTAATTCCATTTAAAAAACAGATATTTATTATTTTTAAACCATTTAATTTACCACATTCTATAACCAAACATTTGTATTTTAAAAGTAATTTTAGAGTAAAAATAGACAAAAATCATTCTTTTAAAATGAGACATTATGGCTATCAATTAGAAAATGAATTATTCTGGTATGGTAAATATGGATGAGAACCTAATAGCATTAATTTATGGATTAAACTATGTAAAAATAGTAATGTGATATTAGATATCGGCGCTAATACTGGTATATATCCTTTAATCGCCCAATCTATAAATAATGCTGCCATGATTTATTCTTTTGAACCTGTAGAGCGTGTTTATGAAAAATTAATATATAATATTAAATTAAATTCTTATAATATAAATGCATTTAATATAGCAATTTCAGATAAAACAGAATTTCTTAGAATATATGATACAAAAACTGAGCATGAATACGCTGCAACTTTATTAAATAATAGCTCAAACTCTTTAAATTCTTATCTTGTAAAAGCCATTTCATTAGATGATTTTATTGAACAAAATCATATCCATAAAATCGATTTAATTAAAATAGATGTAGAAGCTTACGAAGATAAAGTATTAGATGGATATAAAAAATATTTCAAAACACATAAACCTATAATTTTACTTGAAATTTTATATGATAAAATAGGAGAAAATGTACAAAATTTCATTGAAATGTCTTTAATAAAATATGATTATTATTTTATTGATGAAGAAAAAGGTTTATTAAAAGTCGAAAATATCATAAGGAGGAGTGATAAATATTTTAATTATTTATTAATTCCTAGCTAAATGATTAGCTGGTTTAAGTATATACTAATTTTATAATTGTTTAAAATAAGTAATGATATTAAACTAATAAAATTTTATGATATTTAATAGATTTATTATGTATTTTATTGGAATATTATTAAATATTAAATTTTTTAATATTTTTCTAGAATTATTAGATATAAAAATAAATTAAAGCAAATATACATTAATTTAAATATCATTAATTAATTTAAACAAAATATTATTTCTAACTTTTCTTTTTTCTAACCCTCTATCCACTAACATTTACCCCTAAACCCTCAAACTCTTCTTTTACTTCTTCTTTAAATTTTTGTCTTATTTTTACTTCTATTTCTTGTCCAGAGTTATCCGAAGCTTTTACTTCATATTCAAAATTATATTTCTTTTGTAAATTATAAAACAGTTGTTGTTTTTCATATGGTATAGACACGATCAATTGCTCAAATACATATTTTGTAATAATTTCATTGTTTTGTATTGCCAATTGTGTAACTGTTTTATAAGCATTTATTAGTCCTGGTATGCCCAGTTTGGTACCTCCGTAATATCTAATTACTACTGCTAGTGTATCAGTGATGTCATATGAAAGTAATGTGTTTAATATTGGTTTGCCAGCCGATCCTGCTGGTTCTCCTGCATCACTATCAAATTGTACTTCTTTATTAATGCCAAGTAAATAAGCATAGCAGTGATGTGTAGCGTCGTAGTATTCTTTTTTTATTTCTTGTAAGTGTTTTTTTACTTCTTCGATATTCTCTATTGGCAATATTATTCCAATGAATTTACTACTTCTGTCTTTGTAGATACCTTCGCTTTTATATTTTACAGTTTTATATTCATCTAACATAATATTGTTATATGCTTAATAATACAATTGATAGTATTGCTATGATGCTTCCTATTATTTTATTTTTATCAAATTTTTCTTTAAATAATATTCTACCTAATAAAACACTCAATAATACAAAACAAATATTGTATAATGGGATAAATATAGATATTGGTAAAAGTCTAATAACCCTTAAAAAAAAGAAAGTAGAATACCAGTTTAATATACCCAATTCTATTCCCGCCAAGCATGTTTTTAAGTATTGATTTTTATTTATCGATGGTTTTTGTATTAAGATAAAAATAATAGCTATTACAAATGATATAGCAAATGCATTAGTCAAAAACATATAAACATTGCTGATATTTCCGAATAGATAATATGTATCTGCTATTTTGAATATACTATCATTACTACCAGTAAATAAAAATAGTAATATAGGGAATATTAAATATTTGATTTTATTTGTTTTAGTATGTTTATCATTCTCATATAACAATAAATATAAGGCTGGGAATATCATTATAATTCCTATTATGCGATGTACTAATACAGAATCTCCTAGTAATAAAAATCCTACAATTATCGGGATTAATATAGACATTTTGCCACTAAGTGCAGTTATACTTATTCCAAAATATTTAATAGATAGTGCATAAATAAAAAATGATACAGACAATATAATGCCACTTATGGTGGATAAATAAATCCAATCTGCTGATAGTATGTTTTGAAAATTATACGGCTGATATAAATATCCTAAGGCAAATGCCACTATATAGTTTATGACTATAGCATGCGGTGTAGATACATTTAATCTCTCGAATATTTTGAAGCTTACTAAAATTGCTAGGCTAGTAACTAGTGCTAAAATGAAAAGTAACATTTTTTTTAAGCAAAATTAAAAAAATTGTCTTTATTGCATTATTTACTAATTTTGCAAATTAAAATTATAAATATTTATGTGGGCTTTATATAAAAAAGAATTGTCCGATTTTTTCTCTTCTTTAGTAGGGTATATTGTTATTTGCATCTTTTTGCTAGCTACAGGGTTAGTATTGTGGTTATTCCCAAATGAATTTAATATTACTCTAGGAGGTTATGCAGTACTAGATGGACTGTTTGTATTAGCACCTTTTGTTTTTTTATTTCTTTTACCAGCTATTACTATGAGAATGTTTGCAGAAGAATATAATACTGGTACTATTGAGTTATTATTTACATTCCCTATTTCTCGTTGGCAAATAATTTTTAGTAAATTTTTAGCTGGATTAACAATTTTTATTTTAAGTCTTTTGCCTACACTTATTTATTTCTATAGTGTTTATCAATTAGCTTCGCCTGTGGGTAATGTAGACATAGGAGGTATAGCAGGCTCATATATTGGTCTTATTTTGTTGGGTATGACTTTCTTATCTTTAGGTATATTTAGTTCTTCTATAGCTAATAATCAATTAATAGCTTTTTTGATTGCCTTTGTACTTTCTTTATTCTTTTATATTGGCTTTGAATATATTAGTCGTTTACCTATTTTTGATTCTATTAGTTTATTTATTAAAAGTTTAGGCATTAATGATCATTATATTTCTCTCAGTAGAGGTGTCATAGATAGCAGAGATGTTATTTATTTACTCAGTTTAACATTTGGTTTTTTATATTTAACAAAATATAAACTAGATCATAGAAGTAGATAATAAATGTTAATTAAAAAAAAAAGAAATTTTGTGATGAAAAACAAAAAAAATGTTTTCAAAAATAATAAATGGAATCTAGCTATTGTAATATTAGGGTTAATAGCCATTAATATCATTGCTAGTTTTTTATATTTTAGAATCGATCTCACTAGTGAAAAAAGATATTCTCTCTCTCCAGCTACTAAAAATGTGTTAAAAAATCTCGATGATTATGTATATTTCCAGGTTTTTTTAGATGGCAATCTCTCACCTTCATATAAAAGATTACAAAAAACTATAATAGAAACTCTTGATGAATTCAAAGCATACAACAAAAGGTTGATTAAATATGATCTGATAGATCCTGCAAAGGGTAAAGATGAAGCTACACTACGCGATTATCTCAAAGAGTTAGAATATAGAGGCTTGGTACCTTCAATAGATTATGAAATGAGCGAAACTGGTAATAGTGAGAATGTTGTATGGCCTTGTGCTATTGTTACTTACAAAGGTAGAGAGATACCGATTAATTTTATTTATTCTAATATTCCAGGTTCTAAAGAAGAATTAATAAATGATGCTATTGAGAATACAGAATACAAGCTAATAGATGGTATCTATCGCATTACATTACAAGAAAAATCTAAAATAGCTTTCATTAAAGGACATGGAGAATTAAATGTTTTAGAAATCAATGATTTAGCATTAGCTTTGCAAGATTATTATATTGTGAGCCAGATACCGATAAATCATCAACTAAAAGCTTTAGACGAATACAAAGCTATCATCATTGCTGCTCCAGATAGTACTTTTGATGAAATGGATAAATTTATTATCGATCAATATATAATGAAAGGTGGCAGAGTACTGTGGTTGATAGATGGTGCTCTAGCAGATATGGATAGTCTGCAATCTAAATCAGATATTTTAGCTATACCTAATGATATTAATCTAGATGATATGCTATTTAACTATGGTGCCAGAGTAAATAAAGACCTTGTGATGGATTATCATAGTGCTCAGATACCTGTCAAAACTGGACAAGTGGGTAATCAACCACAATTTTCATTATTTAATTGGTATTTTTTCCCCACAGTTGCTAATATCAAAGGACATCCAATTGTTAGAAATATTAATGATATAAAATTTGAATTCGCTAGTAGTATAGATACTATTGCCAAACCAGGTATTCGTAAAACTATTCTTTTGTCTTCTGGTAATTATTCTCGCCTTCTAAATACACCATCTATTATTTCACTAAATTTTTTACGTATTAAAGCAGATAGATCATTTTTTAATAGAAGTAATATCCCAATGGCAGTATTATTAGAAGGTAGTTTCACTAGTTTATATAAAGATAGAATTCCAGATACCATATCTAAAGATCCTGATATTCGTTTCACTGAAACTAGTAAACCTAATAGAATGATTATCATTGGAGATGGCAATGTTGCTAAAAATCAAGTTGTTTTTCGTCAGGGTAAATACATACCCTATCCTCTTGGTTATGATAGATATACTGGTATAATGTATGGTAATCGTGAATTTCTATTAAATTGTGTAAATTATTTATTGGATGAAGCAGATATCATATCTATTAGAAACCGCGATATTAATATTAGATTATTAGATAAAAGAAAAGTTGAAATTAATTTAGCAATTATTAGAACTATAAATATAGTTGTGCCTATTCTATTAGTATGCTTGGCAGGAGTGATAATTTATTTTTTCAGAAAGCGCAGTTATAAATAATAAATTTGTCATAATAATTATTTTATAAAAAATTGAAGTAAGGATTAAGATAATAAATTTTGGTCTTTTATTTGTAACTAATAATAAAAATTAAAAAATAATAAAAATTAAGACAAGATGTCAGAAATTGGAGAATTAATGAATAATATTGCTTTTTTTATGAGTGAAGGTGCTGAAGATTTTTTCCCAGTAATATCAGCTGATGATGAAAAACATATTAATAGTGAGCGTGTACCTAAAGAACTGCCAATAATTACATTACGTAATGCAGTTTTGTATCCTGGTAGCATAATGCCCATTACCATTGGCAGAGATAAAAGTTTAAAATTAATTAATGATGTTAGCCAAACCACAAATATAGTTGGTGTAATTGCACAAAAAGATGCTAATGTAGAAGATCCAGACTTTGATGATTTATTTGAGTATGGTACTGTGGGCAAAATCATCAAGATATTACAAATGCCAGACCATAGTAAAATGGTGGTTTTGCAAGGTCGTAATAGATTTAGAGTCATAGAACCTATAACTACCGAACCATATCATATCGCTAAAGTGCAAAAAATCAAACCTATCATTGAACCTAAAAATAATAAAGAATTTTCTGCTTCTATTGAGTTAATAAAAAATTATGCTAAAAAACTTATCAAGCAATCTGCTAATGTGCCTGATGAGGCTAGTATGGCTATAGAAAATATCCAAAGTCCTATTTATTTGCTCTATTTTATTTCTACTAGCTTAAATCTGCCAATAGAAAAAAAACAAAGAATCCTTGAGAGTGATGACCCTATAGAAATAGCAAATATAGTTTTAGAAAAATTAGCTAGTGATATTCAAATTTTAGAGATTAAAGAAAAAATAGAAGAACGCGTAAAATCTGATATAGATAAACAGCAAAAAGACTATTTTCTGAATGTTCAATTAAAAGCTATACAAGATGAATTAGGAGTATCTACTAATGAACAAGAGTTAAAAAATTTATATGAAAAAGCTCAAAAAAAACAATGGTCAGTAGAAGTAGCAGAACTATTTGATAGAGAATTCAAAAAACTACAACGCATGAACCCTGCTGCAGCTGAATATTCTGTACAACTAAACTATCTAGAGCTTTTAGTAGATTTACCTTGGAATGAATATACTAAAGATAATTATGACCTAAAAAGAGCACGTAAAGTGCTAGATGAGGATCATTTTGGGTTAGAAAAAGTTAAAGATAGGATAATTGAATTTCTAGCAGTTACTAAGTTGAATGGTAATATGCGTTCACCAATATTATGTTTAGTAGGCCCTCCTGGTGTAGGCAAAACTTCTTTAGGGAAATCTATTGCTAGAGCCCTTGAGCGTAAATATATTCGCATTTCTCTTGGTGGATTGCATGATGAAGCTGAGATAAGAGGTCATAGAAAAACATATGTGGGCGCTATGCCTGGCAGGATAATACAAAGCTTGCGAAAAGTACAATCTTCTAATCCTGTTTTTATGCTCGATGAAATTGATAAAGTCGGTACAATGTCTATACAAGGCGATCCACAAGCCGCACTATTAGAAGTTCTCGACCCAGAGCAAAACACACATTTTTATGATAACTACTTAGAGACAGAATTTGATTTGTCTAAAGTAATGTTTATCGCTACTGCTAATAATATTGCTAGTATAAATCCTGCACTACTCGATAGAATGGAGATAATTGAGCTACATGGTTATGTACTCGAGGAAAAATTAGAAATAGCCAAACGTTTTTTAGTGCCCAAACAATTAGAAGAAAATGGAATGGCTAAATCTGGTTTAAAATTTTCGGAAAATTCTTTAAAAGAAATTATAGATAATTACACTCGAGAGAGTGGTGTGAGAGCATTAGAGAAACGTATATCTAAAATTATTCGTAATAAAGCAGTAGATTTCGCTTCTGGTAAATTGAAAAAAACTACATTAACAGTTAATGATATTAAAGAAATTCTAGGTGTACCAATTTTTAAACGCGAAAAAGCCCTTACTCAACCAATGGTAGGAGTAGTATTAGGATTAGCATGGACACCAGTAGGTGGCGAAATTCTTTTCGTCGAAGCATCTACTCACAAAGGTGATGGCAAACTATCTATGACTGGTAATCTAGGCGATGTGATGAAAGAATCTGCTACATTAGCCTTCGAGTTCATAAAAGCTAATGCTAAAACATTGAATATTGAAGAAGATTTTTATCAAAAACTTAATATACATATTCATGTACCCGAAGGTGCTATACCCAAAGATGGACCCTCTGCAGGTGTAACTATGCTAACTGCGATGACAAGTGTTTTGCTCAATAAACCTGTACGTAATGACATAGCTATGACTGGTGAAATAACTCTCAGAGGAAAAGTATTACCTGTAGGTGGTATTAAAGAAAAAATATTAGCAGCTTCGAGGGCAGGCATTAATAAAATTATCTTACCTGCTGATAATATGGCAGACTTCTATGATATAGAAAAACACTATACTCAAAATTTACAACCTATTTTTGTAGATAATATGATAGATGTGCTAAAAGAAGTATTAGTAAATGAATAATTTTAATTAAATTAGGCATTTAATTAAAATTGTTTATTAGTAGCATTTAGCATTGTGTAAGTTTAAGTAAATATAATAATTTTATTTAGAAGCTATACATTCTATTTCTACTTTTGCTTTCATGGGTAACTGTACAACACCAAATGCTGCTCTTGCAGGCTTATTATTAGTAAAAAATTCACCATATATTTCGTTCATATCTGCGAAATCATTCATATCTGCCATTAAGACAGTGCATTTAATGACATCGTCCAATTGATAACCTGCAGCTTCTAAAATAGCTGTGATATTTTGCAAAACTCTGCGAGTCTGAATTTTGATATCACCATCTACTATTGCTCCCGTAGAAGGATCTATGGGTATTTGTCCAGAAATAAATAATAATCCATTACATTCTATTGCTTGACTATATGGACCTATGGCTTTGGGTGCTTGATCTGTAGAAATAACCTTTTTCATCACTTATAAATTTATTTTTACAAATTTATAAATAAAAAAATGAATTGCAACTTTTAAA
>JAGPGB010000039.1 GCA_018056215.1 Bacteroidales bacterium
ATTGCAAATATAAATTTATCATATACACAATGTCCTATAATTGCAGATTTTAATTATAATCGATTATGTACTAATGGACAAGTACAATTTATCGATCAATCATATTTTATAAATCCAGGACTAATAAAAATATTACCACTCCCTTCTACCTCCCACTTCAATTATAATTTGTAACTGATTTATAAAAAGCAGAAGAGCCCAGTAAAACTGGGCTCTTCTCATTATTTTATTTTAATTTTTATATTTCCATAAAGGGATATTTGAAATCTGTCGGAGGCAGAAATGTTTCTTTTACTGTACGAGGACTTGTCCAACGTAAAAGGTTGAAATAGCCACCAGCTTTATCATTGGTACCAGAAGCTCTAGAACCACCAAAAGGTTGTACTCCTACCATTGCACCAGTAGGTTTATCATTAATGTAGAAATTACCTGCAGCGTATCTTAATGTATCATATGCTTGCATAATAGCAAATCTGTCATAGCCAAAAATCGATCCTGTTAAACCATATGGAGATGTATTGTTACAAATCTCTAATGTTTCTTGATATTTGTCATCATCATAAACAAAAATTGAAAATACTGGACCGAATATTTCTTCTTGCATAGTTTTAAAATAAGGATTTGTAGTAACTATTACAGTAGGTTTTATGAAATATCCAACAGATTTATCACCTTCGCCACCTATCAATATTTCTGCTTCATTAGATTGTTTAGCAAAATTTATATATGACATGATTTTATCAAATGATGGCTCATCGATTACAGCATTTACAAAATTGCTAAAATCTTCTACTCCACCGACTTTAATTTGAGAAATTTGATCTAATAAATGTTGTTTTACCTGATTCCATAATGATTTAGGGATATAGCCTCGAGATGCAGCAGAACATTTTTGTCCTTGGAATTCAAAAGCACCTCTAACTATAGAAGAAGCTACCTCTAAAGGATCCGCAGAATTATGTACAAAGATAAAATCTTTACCACCAGTTTCACCAACTATTCTAGGATAAGAACGATAATTACGCAAATTATTTGAAATTTGCTGCCATAGACTATTAAAAGTTTCATTAGAACCAGTAAAATGTAATCCTCCTAAGTCTTTATGAGATAATACTATATCACCTATTGTAGATCCTTGTCCTGGTAAAAAGTTAAGTACTCCATCTGGCAGACCAGCTTCTTTATAAATTTGCATGAGGAAGTAATTTGAAAATAAAGCAGTACGTGAAGGTTTCCAAATGGTTGTATTACCCATTAATGCGGGTCCCATATTTAAATTTGAAGCTATAGCAGTGAAATTAAATGGAGTAACAGCAAAAACAAAACCTTCTAGTGGTCTATATTCAATAAAATTTAATTGACCACTAGTAGAGCGTGGTTGATCTGAATATATTTTCGAAGCAAAATATGCATTATATCTTAGGTAATCTATAGTTTCACAAGCTGCATCTATCTCTGCTTGATAAACATTTTTATCTTGTCCTAGCATAGTAGAAGCAAGTATTAAACTTCTATATTTTGTAGATAATAACTCAGCTGCTCTAAGCATAATAGAAGCTCTTTCGATAAATGGTAAATTTTCCCACATTTTTTTAGCTTTCAATGCTTCTTCTATTGCCATTTTTATTTCTTTTTCACCAGCTTTGTGATAAGTAGCTAAAGCTTTATGATGATTATGAGGCATCACTACTTTATCCGTATTGCCAGTTCTTATTTCTTTACCACCAATAATGACAGGTATTTCTATCTCTTGACTACTTAACCTTTTTAATTCAGCTAACACTTCTTCTCTTTCTTTACTTCCTTTAGCAAAAGCTTTAGTAGGTTCATTTTGTGGCATTTCAAATTTAAAAACTTGATTATTCATATCTTTTTATTTTTTTGTTTTTTAAAATAACTAATTATTTTTGATACAATTGCAAAGATAAACAAATTTTTTCAATATTCTCATTTTTTTCTAATTTTTATAAAAATTATTCAGGAAATTATAATTTTTTTTATAAATGAATAATGGTAAATTTGAATTTTTACATTTTTATATAATTTTTTAATAGTAACTTTGCAAACTAATTATTGAAAATTGGAAATATATGAGCTTAAAAATTGTAGTGTTAGCTAAGCAAGTGCCAGACACTGCTAATGTAACTCAAGATGCCATGAAAGAGGATGGTACTGTAAATAGAGCTGCGTTGCCAGTTATTTTTAATCCAGAAGATTTACATGCCTTAGAGATGGCTCTTAGAGTAAAAGACAAAATTAAAGATAGTGAGGTTATCCTTTTAACTATGGGCCCAGTGCGTGCCAATGAAATTATTAGAGAAGCACTGTTTCGTGGAGCAGATAAAGGTTATCTATTGACAGATAGACGCTTCGCTGGTAGTGATACATTAGCTACTAGTTATGCTCTCTCTATGGCTATTAAAAAACTATGGCCTGTAAATTTAATTTTCACCGGCAGACAAGCTATCGATGGTGATACAGCACAGGTAGGACCTCAAACTGCCGAAAAACTTGGTATACCTCAAATTACTTATGCAGAAGAATTAATTGATGTTGATACTTCTAGTATTACTATTAAAAGAAGATTAGATAGAGGTGTAGAAATTATTAAATCTCCACTTCCTTGTTTGATTACTGTCAATCATAGCTCTCCTAGATGTAGATTTAGGAATGCTAAGTTAGTGATGAAATACAAAAAAGCTACTTCTATGTCTGAGCTTCAAGAGCGTAATGAAGATTATTACGATCTCTTCGAATCTAAACCTTATTTGAAAATTGATGAATGGGGCGTAGAAGATATTAATGCTGATATCAAATGGTTAGGTCTGAGTGGTTCTCCTACTAAGGTGAAAAAAATCGAAAACGTTGTCTTCAAAGCTAAAGAAAATCTAGTGTTAACAGACAATGATAATGACATAGATAAACTAATGAAAACCCTCATTAATAGTCATATTATTGGATAACTTTTTTTTAAAAAAAAACTTTGAATTATGAATAGTATTTTTGTTTATTGCGAATTAACAGAAGAAAAAAATATAGCTGATGTCAGTTTAGAATTATGTTCTAAAGGTAGAAAATTAGCTAATCAATTAAATGTGCCATTAGAAGCTATAGTAATAGGGGACGTAGATGAAAATATTGCTAGACAAGTGTCTCCATATGGAGTTGATGTGATTCATTTAGCTAAAGATAATAGATTATTTCCATATCAAACTTTACCTCATGCTGCTATAGTTATAGATCTTATAAAAAATGAACAACCTCAAATAGTGATTTATGGCGCTACACCTATTGGTAGAGATTTAGCTCCTAGAGTGGCCTCTGCTTTACGTTGCGGATTAACTGCTGATTGTACCGAGCTAGCTATAGGTTCACATATAGAACCGAAATCTCAAAAAGAATATAAAAATTTACTTCTTCAAATAAGACCAGCATTTGGTGGTAATATCATTGCTACCATTATTAATCCTGAAACTCGTCCTCAAATGGCTACTGTTAGAGAAGGTGTGATGAAAAAAGAAATTATTTCAAATAGCTATAATAGTAAAATTTCTAAAATAGATACTGAAAAAATTCTAAAACCTGAGCATTTTATCTTACAAACTATAGAACGACATGTAGAACCACAAAAGATTAATATCAAAAATGCAAATATTATTGTAGCTGGTGGCTATGGCATGGGAAGTAAAGAAAATTTTCAATTATTGTATGAATTAGCTAATATCTTAGGTGCTGAAGTTGGTGCCTCGAGAGCAGCTGTAGATGCTGGCTTTGCTGAACCAGAACGTCAAATTGGTCAAACAGGTGTAACTGTCAGACCCAAACTATATATAGCTTGTGGCATTTCTGGTGCTGTACAACACAGAGCTGGTATGGCAGAAAGCTCTACTATTATTTCTATAAATACCGACCCCAAAGCACCTATAAATGAAATAGCTGACTACGTTATCATAGGAGATGTCAATTCTGTGATACCTAAAATGATTAAATTTTATAAACAAAACATTAAATAATTGTGTTATGGAAAATTTCTTTTCAGATAATAAATCACTTAAATTTCATCTCAATCATCCTCTAATGGAGAAAATCATTCGTATTAAAGAAAATGATTTCTACGAAAAAGACCAATACGATTATGCTCCACAAGATGTAGAAGATGCTTTAGAGAATTATGAAAAAGTTTTAGAAATTATTGGTGAAATAGCTAGTGAAATAATAGCAACTAATGCAGAAATTGTGGATGCTGAAGGACCACAACTTATCAATAATGAAGTCCATTATCATCCTGCTACTCAGGAAAATTACAATGCACTTGTAGAAGCTAATGTCATGGGCATGACATTGCCAAGACAATATCAAGGGTTAAATTTCCCTATCCTTCCATTTGTAATGAGTAATGAAATCATTGCTCGAGCTGATGCTAGTTTTTCTAATATTTGGGGATTACAAGATTGCGCTGAAACAATTAATGAATTTGCTAGTCAAGAGATAAAAGATAAATTTTTACCTTTATTTTCTCAAGGTAAAACAGGTGCAATGGCTCTCACAGAACCAGATGCTGGTAGTGATTTACAAGCTGTACAATTAAAAGCTACTTATGATGAGAATACTGATAAATGGTATTTAAATGGAGTGAAACGCTTCATCACAAATGGTGATGCAGACATTTCATTAGTCTTAGCTAGATCAGAAGAAGGAACAACAGATGGTCGTGGATTATCACTATTCTTATATGACCGCAGAGATAGAGCTGTTAAGGTAAGACGTATAGAAAATAAAATGGGCATCCATGGTAGTCCTACATGTGAATTAGTTTTCAAAAATGCTCCTGCACTACTCGTTGGCCAAAGAAAACTTGGACTCATTAAATATGTTATGTCCCTGATGAACGCTGCTAGATTAGGTGTAGCTGCACAATCTGTAGGTATTGCTGAAGCTGCTTACCGCGAAGGTTATAAATATGCTCAAGAACGCTTCCAATTTGGAAAACCAATTATACAATTCCCTCCAGTTTATGAAATGCTCAATACTATGAAAGCTAAGCTGGACGCTGCTCGTACCCTTATGTATGAAACTGCAAGATTCGTTGATATTTATAAAGGATTAAATTACCTTTCTGAGAAAAGACCACTTACTCAAAATGAAAAAGATGATTTAAAAAAATATCAAAAATTAGCTGAATATTATACTCCTATTGCTAAATTATTCTCAAGCGAATTTGCTAATCAAATTACTTATGATTCATTGCAAATCCATGGTGGATCTGGCTATATGAAAGATTATCCAATAGAGAGATTGTATAGAGATGCTAGAATCACTAATATATATGAGGGAACTTCACAATTACAAGTAGTAGCAGCTATCAGAGGCGTTACTAATAATACTTTTAGAGAAAAAATAGATGAATATGCCTCTCTAATTACTAATCCAGAACTTCAAGATTTAAAATCTATTCTTGCTAAAATGACTTCTCAATATGATTATGTATTTACTAAAATTAAAGATACTGCTAATCAAGAAACATTAGATTTTCATGCACGTAGGTTAGTAGAAATGATTGGAAATATTATTATCAGCTATTTATTATTATATGATGCTCAGAGAAACATAGAATTTTTGAACTCTGCACAAACCTATATAAAATATTCAAATGCTCAAAATACACAACATGCTAACCTTATAACATCTTTAGAAGAAGATGATGTATGCTCTTGCAAAAATATTTTTGATGTAGAATAAATTTTAAATTAAATTTTTATAAAAAAGTGGTTTAATTTGATAAATAAACCACTTTTTTTATTTACATTTATATCTCTTCATTTCATTTAGCATTTTTTAAAATACAATCTTTCTAAGTATTTTTGTTTTAAATGAATAACTTTTTTACTGCATTAGGGAATGATTTACAACAAAACACATTGTAGGAGTTAAATTTATAGCTAAATAAAAAAGGGCATAAAAATTATGCCCTTTTTTATTTTCATATAGTATTGTGATTATTTCTGAATACTTATCACTCTATTATAGACTTTATCTCCTAACATTACTGTGCAATGATATAATCCTGCTGCATAATTTGTGAGATCTAGTCTTAGTTCATTTCTACCAGCATTCACACTGATATTCTCATTGTATATTAGTTCTCCTAATGGATTCCTTACTATCAATGTACCTTCTGATGCTTTTGTGGTTTCTAGTAATATGTTTAGCTCTCCAGTACTTGGATTTGGATAGATTACTATGCCATCATTCTCGTCTAGGATATCTTCTATTCCAACCACATAGGTACCAAGAACTTCGCACATGGCGTCATTATTAGTGTACATATCATTACTTAATTGTGTCTCTGCACATAAGATATATTGTATTGTAGGTCCATTATATTTCTGTGCGAATGTGAAATGTATGGTATCTCCAGGATTTATGGTCTGGCTGATTACATCATTTCTATCATTTGCATAGTTTAATTGATATCTCACTGGTACATTAGATACAGGATTTAGTCCATAGTTCTTCACTGCTATGGTAACAGCTATCTGCTGTCCTATTGGTGTAGAATCTATAGGAGATATTATCTCTACTACTCCTATATCATAATCTGCTGGTAGTGAATGAATATTCATACACAATGTATCATTTATTCTCACTATGTCACTAGGATATCTACTATATGCACACAATGTATAGTCTATGTGTGGTGCCTGATATGTCTGTGTAAATGTATAATCGACTGTATCTCCTGGATTTATGCTTCCAGAATATGTTCCATTAACCGCTGTACCATTATCTACCTTATAGCTTACAGGGATATTGGTTACTACATTTGTACCCACGTTTGCTATTTTCACTTTTACTGTTTGAGTAGTTCCTGTAGTAGTAGGTGATGTAGGTGTTACTATCTCTGTAAGAGCTACATTATTAGGCACATTGTATGCTGAGATTACGATATCATCTATTGCAAATCCATCTGCATTTACAGAAGCATCAGATACGAAACCTATTCTCAACCTTACATTGGTCTTATTTGATAGTGCACTCATCTTTATAAATGCTCCTACCCAACCATTGCTTGACCCACTATAACCAGGTTTACCATTTGTGAGATAGTCTGTGTACCAATGATATCCATCTGGATCATCTATACCTCCTAAGGTTAACCACGTCTGTCCATTGTTGAGTGAATATTCTATGTATGCTCCATCCTCTCCACTTTCACTCTCTACCCAATAGTAGAATGATAAGTATGGATCTGTTACTCCTGAGAAATTCTGTACTGGAAATTCTAAATAGCCTACTGTATCATTAGGATATGGCTCTGCAAGTTTGGTCATCCACACATTAGGTGCTGAATATGCCTGATTTATTACTGTGCCTTGTGGTACTCCATGCTCCCACATTCCTGTAGCATCTGCTGTCAGTAATGTTGTCGGCTCCATATCATCAGCAAATAATATCACTGATGGCAAACCAAAGTATTGTACACATCTAGTATCATTTTGTGGTACTGAATCATTAAGTGTTTGTACTGTGAAACATACATTATTTAAGCCAGAATCTACTGGTAGATTTGATATGTTCATTATTATTGAAGAATCTGGTAGTAAATTGCCACTCCACGGTGTAGTACTAATCACTTGTCCATCTTTATTTGCAATAATATTGAAGTTTGTCAAAGGATTATAACCATAGTTTCTAACTTTAACTTCAGCTGTAGTTGTAGTACCATTATATTGTGCATAGCCTACATTTGCTGCAGTAATACCAGCATCTATTGCTTTACGAGGTAATACTAGCACTAAATAATCTTCTGTCTCTCCATAGCCATATGTGCCACATGGATCTGGTAAAACAGAACCTTCTCTCACTATCACTCGCATGCCTGTATACCCAATATATGCATCAGTAGGTACAGTTATAGAATCAGTAAATAAAGTAGTTGCTTGACCTGGATAATAACTTTCGAATACTACCTCCCCTGGTACCTGATATATACCATCATGATTCCAATCTATAAATACTCTTGCATAACCAGCATAATAATATGAAGGATTATCACATACTTCTAATTCTAAAGGATAATCTTGTCCGATAAATAAAACAGGTGCGGATAAATTAGTAAAATCAGTATAAAGAGCAGAATTATAGCCACTTGTATTATCTAAATCTGCTAACATAAATCTACATATATCCTCGTCACCTGAATATGAGGCAGCAGATATACAATATTCTAAAGGATTATTAGTAATAGATTTTTGTAAAGTATCATTAAAACTATAATTATCAAAAGTATGGTCAGTATATGCAGTAATGGTGTATGTATTTCCAATTAAACTA
>JAGPGB010000040.1 GCA_018056215.1 Bacteroidales bacterium
CTCTATCTGACAATTATTTAGTACATATAGAAAATTTCTTAAAAGCACTCCGTTCTTATGAACAAATCAAAATCATTACTAATGGTATGAGTACTCAAATTTTTGGTGAATATGATATCGTAATGAATATTTTAACTAAAGAAATTAAAAATGCTTTTTCTAATCCTGATTCCCTTTTTGTAATGAAAATCGCTAATGCTTGTTTAGATAGCTATACTCCTCCTATTGATTAAATTTAAATTTTATTTTGTTAAATTACATTTCCTTACATTGGTTTGAGATAATAGCAGCTACTTTAGGTATTATCGCTATTTATTTCCAAATTAAAGTAAAACCATTCTATTGGATTATTAGTTTAGTGGTTTCTTCAATGTATATTGTTGTATACTTTTCAGCTAAATTATATGCAGATATGAGCATGCAATTTTATTATGTGGGCATGTCTATTTATGGATTATATGTTTGGCTTTCAGGGAATAATAATAGTGATAAAAAAACAATTCCTATTAGCAAAATAAAAAATTTTAAATCTTGGATAATAATTGTTTTAATTTCTGCTTTGTCATTTATTATAATTGGTTACATTCTTAAAAATTTTACTGATAGTAATGTCCCTTGGTGGGACTCTTTCACTACTTCTTTAAGTTTCGTAGCTACTTGGATGCTTGCTAGAAAAAAAATAGAGAATTGGCTTGTTTGGATTGTCGTTGACGCTACTAGTGTGGCTCTATATATTTATAAACAATTATATCCTACTACTATTTTATTTATTGTACTTACATTGTTAGCAATTGTTGGATATTTTCAATGGAAGCGTGAATTGAGAACTTTAGAAAATAATTGAATGATTAGTGTAAAATCACTGAAAGATATTAACTATTAAATTTTAGGTTTATTATTAAAATATGGTTTAATATTTTGATTTTGTTTTATCTTGAAATTCACAATTTATAAGTTATTGTAAAAACAAAAAAGGGCTAATAAATATCTTATCAGCCCTTTTAAAATTAAATTTATACATTTATTAGCTTGTTGCTTTTTCTAATCTTTTCATCAATGCAAAAATCAAAAGGCCAGAAATTACGCATACACATACAAATATTAACCATAATTGCCATAGTTCTACTCTCTCCCAAAAATAAGTACCAAGGAATAAAAGTTTATTGCCAACAGCTGTAGTTAATAACCAACCACCTTGCATTAAACCTTGGAATCTCTTAGGTGCCACTTTTGATACGAATGATAAGCCCATAGGACTTAAGAATAATTCTGCTACAGTCAATGTTAAGTATGTAGAAATTAACCAATATGGAGAAACTCTATTGTAATCAGTAATGCCTGATTGTGCTATATCACTTGGAGATGTTAAATTTGTTGAAGCGAATATCATAATGATATAGCCCAAAGCTGCTAAAAACATTCCCATACCAATTTTTCTAGGAGTAGAAGGTTCTTTACCTTTACTTCTTAACCAACTAAATAAACCATTTATAGGAAATGTTAATGCCACTATGAATAATGGATTAAAAGATTGGAAAAGTTCTGGAGCTATAGGTATCATTTTGCCAGCATTCAATTGATAAAAATAATAAGTTAAATAGCCAAAACCAATGAAAAATACTGCAGCAATTATTTTATTGAGTAATTTTTTTGAAGTAAATATCATTACTATACCAGAAATAGCTAAAATTATCGATAATAGTGATTCCAAATTAAAGAATAATGCTGTGAAAGCACCTACTTCTTTGAAAATATAATCACGTGCAAAAAGTGTTAGTGTTAATCCATTCTGATGGAAAGACATCCAGAAAAATATTACTACAAAAAATACTAAAACTAAAGAAGTAATTTTTGGTTTTTCTTCTGCAGTAGCCGATAAGATTATATATGTAATGAACCCACCAAATAATGCAACAGCGAAACCTATATCAACGTTGCCCATTGCAAACCAAAATATTCCTAATAATACTACAAAAGATATGATAGCATAAATTAAATTTTTAATAGGAAATGACGCTGCTGGAGTAGTTTCTTTGTGTTCTTGAGCTTCTTTTGCTTTTTGCTCTTTTTGAATTTTCCTAGCATCTGGTAAGCTTTTTTGATAAAATATAAAGATTAATAATGAAATTATCATTGCTAATGCAGCTATTCCAAAGGCATAATTATAACCTCTAGAAAACACATCTATATACTGATGTGCAAAAGCAGATAAATCTGTAACTGGAGCACTAGATACGCTATTTGCAAGAGCATGGAATTTGTCTACATCTAAACTTTGTCCATTTATGTATGCATGGCACATGGAGGGTAGTGAAGCATCATGTACAAAACCATTGATTTTCAAAAACCAATTTCTCATACCTGTAGCAGCAAAAGGTGCAAAGAAAGCACCAATATTTATTCCCATATAAAATAGTAAATAACCAGTATCTCGTAGAGGTTCATACTTTGGATCATCATATAGCTGACCAACAATAGCTTGTAAATTGCCTTTAAATAGACCATTACCAAGAGCTATTACCATTAAACCAGTAATTGCTATTGCTAGTGTAGTACCAGGTATAGCCATCATTGCATAACCTAATAACATAACAATGAGACCTAATAAAACTACTAATTTGTAACGTTTAGTAGAGTCTGCTATTATACCGCCTACTAATGCTAAAGCATAAATAGCAAAATAGAACCAGCTATATATACTTCCTGCACTCTCCGCAGATAACCCAAATTTAGCTTGTAAAAATAAAACTAAAATGGCCATCATTGTATAAAAGCCAAATCGCTCTCCCATATTAGAGAAAAAAGCGATTACTAAACCTTTTGGATGATTTTTAAACATATATCTTGTTTTTTTGGTTTTTCTATAAATAAGGATTTTCCATTTTTACTATTTGTGCCATCATCTCAGCCTCTGTTACCACTCTTTCGCCTACATATGCTTTGCCTTTCATATTTACTATTCCCCTTCTAATAGGTGAAGTTAATTCTAAATAAAATACTACTGTATCGCCAGGTACTACTTTATGTCTAAACTTCACATCTTTGATAGAAAGAAAATAAGTAATATAATTCTCTGGATCAGGTAAATCAGATAATATTAGCATACCGCCTGTCTGAGCCATAGCTTCTACTAACAATACTCCTGGCATTACAGCTTCTTTGGGGAAATGTCCTAAAAAGTGAGCTTCATTATAAGTAACATTTTTTACTCCTATAATATAATTTTCTCCTTTTTCTATTATTTTATCCACTAATAAAAATGGATAACGATGTGGCATGAAACGTTTTATTGCTTCTATATCAAAAACAGGTTCTTTATTTAAATCTAAATGTGATACAGGCGTGCTTTTAGCTTCTTTTTTAATATGTTCTCTGATAAGTTTAGCAAACTCAACATTTGATCTATGTCCTGGCTTATTGGCAATCAAATGACCATTAAATCTATAACCAACAAGAGCTAAATCTCCTACAACATCTAATAATTTATGTCTAGCAGGCTCATTAGCAAAATAAAAACCGGTATTATTTAGAATCCCTTTATCTATAATATTTACATTATGAATATTGAAATATTCTTTAAAATAATTTAATTTTTCGTCAGGTAAATCTTTATCTACTATCACTACACCACTATTCAGGTCTCCACCCTTAATGAGTCCATTTTGTATTAATTCTTCTATCTCTGATAAAAACACAAAAGTTCTAGAACGTGATATTTCTCGTTCGAAATCTTTCATATCATTTAATACAGCATATTGCGGAGGCAACACATCCTTATTATAGTCTATCATTATAGTTAATTTATAGGTATCATGAGGCATCAGCCAATATTCTGAATCTTTTTCTTTATCATAAAATGATAAGCTTGATGTTATATTATAATATTTTCGTTCTGCATTTTGCTCAATTATTTCAGATTGTTTTTTAATAGCATCAATAAAGCCATATGAATTACCTTCTAGAATAGGTACTTCTTCATTATCCATTTCTATCAAAACATTATCTATATCTAGTGCCATTAAAGCAGCTAACAAATGTTCTACTGTACGGATAGTAACACCATTATTAGTGAGAGTAGTACCACGTAAGGTATCTGAAGCATAGTCTGCTAATGCTTTTATTGTATTATTATTTTCTATGTCTATTCTTTTAAAAACTATACCACTATTTTCAGTATTAGGTTTAAGTGATAAATGTACATTTTTACCAATATGTACACCTTTCCCTTCTATAGTAACTTCATTTTTTAGTGTTTTTTGTTTTATCATTTTTATAATTATTTGTTATGAGATTTTCTAAATTATAAACTTTATTTCTTAGCTCTGCTAATTCTTTAAAAGCAATAAAATTTCTTTTAAATAATTTAGCATCCATTGCTGGTGATCCCATTAGCAGTTCATTATCACCCACACTACTAGCTACACCAGACTGGGCAGCTACTTGATTGTTATTTTTTATATTTATATGCCCAGCTATACCCACTTGACCGCCAAACATATTATGATCGCCAATTTTTGTAGAACCTGCTATACCGCATTGTGCAGCCATTGCATTGTTTTTGCCTACTTCTACATTATGAGCTATATGAATTAAATTATCTAATTTAGTACCTTGCTTAATTAGTGTAGATCCCACAGTAGATCTATCTATTGTTACATTAGCTCCTATTTCTACATTATTTTCTATTACTACATTACCAATTTGTGGTATTTTTTGATAAGTATTATCGTTCATCGGTAAAAAGCCAAAACCATCAGAGCCTATAACAGTGCCAGAATGTATTATACAATTATCTCCCACCCTACAATCATCTAATATCACTACTTGTGGATATATTAAACAATTTTTCCCAATATACACATTTTCACCTATATATACTTGCTCTCTTATAATAGTATCATCTCCTATCGTAGCATTATCATTTACAATACTATAGTGCCCTATAGATACTTGCTTACCTATTTTAGCTTCTTTACTAATATATGCTAAATCAGATATTCCATTTTTTTTATTTTTTCTTTTTTCAGCATCTATAATATTTAAGATTTTTAGAAAAGAAAAATATGGATTTTCTACTCGAATAAGTGTAGTCTCTATAGGCTCACTCAAAACTATATCTTTAGAAACTATCAAAGCAGTAGCTTTAGTATCATAAATAAATTTTTCGAATTTAGAATCAAAAATAAAAGCTACCTCACCATTTTGTGCATCTTCGATTCTATTAATATTATAAATTTCTAGGTACCCATCACCCTCTATCTCTCCATCTATTAGTTGTGCTAATTGATTAACTGATAGTTTCATATTTAGTGAAAATTAAAAATTAAATTTGTTTGTTTTGCATTTGAGCATTTGCTATTGGATTGATGACATAATGATAAATAGTAAATATGACAGATGAGAATAATAAAGTGCCTACAATCTCATATCTAAAAAATGGTATTGCCATAGTATAGCAATTTATCAATCCCTGCCAATTATAGCTGTACCAACCACCCAGCCATACACCAAAATTAGAAAGTATAAAAAATGTAACTGATGCAGTGATAGATGATAGGAATACATTAGAAACTTTAAGTTTTTTGATCATTTTAGCCCCTATTAATGCTATAATGACAAAACTCAGATATGTAAATACCATAACTATCGGATCATATAATCCAATGATAAGATCGCTGATAAACAAAGTAATTATCGGAAAAGCCATCGCCAATTTTTTATTTTTGAAAACATAACCACTAAATAATGCCAAAGCTGCTACTGGGGTAAAATTGGGAATAAAATTAAAAAATCGATATGCTACCACCAATACTATTACTAAACACAATAATATAAAATGTAAAATATTATTTTTTCTCATATTTTTTTTGCAAACTTATAAAAAAAATTTCATTTATTAGCCATTCTATTTTTTAGTATTATTAAAAATATATAAACAATCTATATCTGTATTGTTTTCGTACCACTTGTTAAAGTCACTTATATTGCGAAAAAAAAGCAAATTCCTTTTAGCTGTATAAGTTACATAAACAAGCTCATTTATATTTTGATTATCAGCTAAAATATAAATACAAATATCTGTAGGATTAGCTCCGGTCTTTAAAATATTGGCTTGTTTATCTAAATTTTCTTGGTATGCATCATATTTATAAAAGGCTGAATATTTATGCAAACTCCAGAGCATAGTGGTTAGCAAAATAATTGTATAGCTCAGATTAATCCATTTCTTATTATTAATAAATAAATATTTATCGCAAACAAACGTAGTAGTTAAGGTAATAAATAATACAAATTTTGCCATATAAATATAATGAGTCAATACAGCAGAAAAAACAATAATAGAAAATATTAATATTGGCAAAAACACCCATTTAATAATAAATTGCCATGAAGTATCATTTTTAAATATTTTTGCTTTATTCAAAACTGGTAAAATTATTAGTGTAAATAGGATGCCTGTTCCCTCTAAAACATTCCAAATGCTTTTGAAAAATAATCGAAAAAATTCTTTGATAGCAGCCCATAAACCATCTACATCCAAAATGTTAGAAAAAATTCCTGCTCTATCTATATATCTTATCCATATAGAATTAATAAAAGGCTGCAGCCCACCTATACTACTATATTGTATTACTATCATTAAATAAGCAATAATTGTCAAATTGCTCACTAAAATTGCTTCTTTTTTATTCTTTTTCTTAATATTATAAAATATGTAAAAAATAGCATATATCAATGCCATCCAATCTATTAATAAATAACAGAAAAACAAGATTTTATGCAATATAAAATATAATTTATTCTCAGGAAATTTAATTATCAACATATGAAAGACCAAAACCCAAATAAAAAATACTAATCCTATGGTTTCAGCAAAATGATAATAAGTAAAACTAAATAATATTAATGGATGAAAAGCATATATCAATGTGCCAATAATAATTGAAATATTTTTCTTAAAAAGCAAACTTAGTAATATCATCACACCTATTATAGAAAGGATAAAATAAACGAAAAGAATTTTTTGTAAACTCAGATTATTAATAGGAAAATTAAATAATTTTAATACAGAATAAGAGAGTAAAAAACTACCAGAAGGGTGAGATAAATAATAATTATTCCCTCTACTATCAAATACTCGTGGATAAATATCTACAAACTTATCACCTGGATTATCATAGCTAATCACTGGAGCAAAATAATAATTTTTCGCCCCTACATTATCCCATTGCTCAAAAGTAATAGAAGTAAAAATATGTGCTATATTGCGATAATCTGTTTTTTTAGTCCAGTGCAAAGAAGTAATAAATAAAAGAATAAAGACTAAAAAAATAAAAAAACAAGTTAAAAGAAGAAATCCTTTATTCTTCTTTATTATTATTTTTAGATTTTTCATAATGTTTGGATGGTATGAAAGCTGAGGATGCTATATTCAATAATCTACCAACATCTGCATCTACATTACCACTCAAATAATTATTTTTGAGAACATAAAACTTTAAATAGCCTTGCAAATATTTAGGAGAAATATTTTTATATTGAGTCAATAATTTTTTTAAATTATCTTCTTCATTTTTAACAATTTCAAGATGATAGATATCTCTTTTCACTTTTTTATTTTTGATAACTATGGTTTTTTTAATATCATATTTCCTAATATCTCTGAACTTTTTAGAGTCTTTAACACAACATACTGTTAATGAATCAATTTTATTTTTTAATTCATTATTTATTTCTACACTAGTTATGGCCTTATCGCCCATATATTTCGCATATACATTCCCTTCTCTATCAGCTACTAATAGTATATGAGCATTATGTTTATTTTGCTTTAGCACAAGCTCTTCAGTTTCAATAATGCCAGAAAATTTTATATCTTCATCCAAAGATTCTAAAGCAGAAAGAATTCTATGTCTCCATCGAAAACTTGTTTTTAAAGAAATACCCACTTCCTCAGCACAAGCTCTTAAGCTTTTACCCTCAAGCATACAATGTATATAGTCTAACATAGCAGAAGGTTTACGTAATCTATAGACAAAAGTACCAGCAGTAAAGCTAAATTGGTGCTTACAGCTTTTGCATCTATATATCTGTCTACCTTTGCGTGTACCAGCTTTGATTATATTTTCACTTCCACATCTTGGACATAATGTAATTCGAGATTGTTGCTTTAACTTTTGATAGTCTACTGGATTAGAACCATCAGCTAGAAGCATTTGATATAGTTTATCAATGAACTCTCTTCTACCCTCTCCAGATAATGAATTATAATATTTTACATTATTAAATAAATCAGGCATATTTTATTATTT
>JAGPGB010000041.1:0-5288 GCA_018056215.1 Bacteroidales bacterium
TGTTTTATTATGCCATGTTTCGTTTATTAATTCTCCGTTTTTATCATGACAGCATATTGCTATTTGTCCATTTTGTAAAAATATTATTTCCTTCCATAATCGATAGCATGGTATTGGTAATGACTTTTTTAATTGTAATTTGTCATTAATGATTTCATATCTTCTATATTTTTTATTATTGGGTAAATAATCTACTGCATCATCTTCTAATTGTGCATTTTTTATCCTTATAATCACATCCAATTTTTTCATCATTTCTTTAAATTGGTTTATTTCTGATTCATTATGTTTGAAAACTATATATTGTAAAATTATTTTTGGATTTTGTTTATTTAATTTTTTTTTAGTCTCTATTAGATTGTTTATTGCTTCAAAGACATTATTTATTTTACCTTTAATTCGGTATTTCTCATAAGTCTTTTGAGAGATTCCATCCATAGAAATTATAATTCTATTTAATCCACTCTCTATCAATGCTGTAGCCATTTGTTTGTTAATATTCTGCGCATTAGTTGATATTTCTACGAAGTAGTTATTTGTACGTAGATATTTTATTTTATCTATTATTGTATCATCTAATAATGGTTCTCCTTGGAAATATAATGTTATCCAATAGATAGATTTTGGTAGTTTAGTGATAATTTTCTGAAAATCTGTAAGTGTCATTATTGCTGATGGTCTATCAATATGACCTTGTCCTTGTTCGCAAAATAAACAGGATAGATTGCATTTGCTGCTTGTCTCTATGTGAATTGCTACTGGTAGATTATAAACTTTTATTTTTTGAAATATTTTTGAAAATAAATATGAATAAGCAAATAATACCATATTTACATTTTTCATAATAATAAGTTTAATGTTAGTAAACATTTTAGCAATGATTGGATGTGTAATTGATTTTTTAGTTTTCTACTTTATCGTCATTGTTTTTTTCAATAGTTTTTTCTAAATCTGATGTTATTTTTTGTATTAATGGTACTCCTTGTAATGTTTGTACTGCTATTATTCTGAGTAAGGTATATACTGGTACACTTAGTATCATACCCACTATTCCGAATAATTCTTCTCCAATAATTAATATTAAAAATACCTCAAATGGAGTACTTTTTACACTCCTAGCATATATATTAGGTTGTAGAATGAAATTGTCTAAAGATTTTACTGATTCAAAACCAACAATAGTTATTAAAATTGTCCAAATTAGTTGTGTACCTGCCCCAGCTGTTAGTGTAGATACTATTCCTAATAATATTGCTATTATAAGTGCTATTAATGGACCAAAATAGGGTATAATGTTGAATAAACCAGCAAAAAATGCTATTAATATTGCATAATCATAACCTATTAATGTGAAAACTAAGAATATCAATACGAAAACTATGATTTGATCAATTAAGATTCCTAAAAAATATCTAGATAGTAATACTCGAGTATCATTAATGATATTATCTATGATAGCATGATAACGCTCTGCAAATAATGATTTTACTAACGATGGAAATACATTTTGATCTTTTACTATAAAAAATGAAAAGAAAATCACTGTAATTACTCCTATTACTATATCACCAAAAGAATTTATGATACTTGTGAAAGTTTCTTCTATATTAATACTACTTTGGAATTGTGTAATGTATTTTTGTATTATTTGAGTGAAACTGAAATCTTCATTTGCTATTTTGTAATATTTTAATGTGTCTTCTAATGGTTTAAGGCTTGATTGTAATTGTAGTAATAAATTATCATAGTCTATTGTCAAAAGTGAACTTAACTTTGTTATAATTGGTGGCAATACATAAGCAAAAAATACTATTATTAGTCCAAAAAAAATTACCATTGATAGTAAGGTGGCTATAGAGGGACTTAAATGAAATTTTTTTATTTTTATTTTTAAAAATAAATTTTTTATTGGTGAGAGTATTAGTGATATTACAAATGAGCTCAATAAATATATTAAAACTCTCGGTAATAATATAAATATTAATGTGATTACTATCAGGCTGGGCAACCATACATACCATTTTTTAAATATATTCGCCCAGAATGGCTGTCCATTATATTTGTTTGGCATAATTAATTATAAATTTGCAAATTTAATAAATTCATCTAATACGATTTTGTGATCAAATGCTAATAATGGTAGCTCTGAAAGGTTAAACCATTCTAGATCAGCTGCATCATCCCCAGCATGTGCTTTGTTTATTTCATATTCTTCTGGTAAAATTGCATAAAATACTATGCTTATGACCCTGGTACGTGGGTCTCTTTGGGGATCACTATATGCCTTGAATTGTTTTAAAAAATTGATATCTAATGATGTCTCCTCGAGTAGTTCTCTATGTGCAGTATCTTCTAATCTCTCATTTTCTTCATTAAATCCACCTGGGATAGACCACATCCCTTTATATGGTTCATTCTTCCTTTTAACTAATAATACTTTGTTTTTATGTATGATGATAATGTCTGTGGCTACAGCTGGTCTGGGATAATCATAACAGTATCTTTTTTTTATATACATTTCTTTTAGTTTATTGCAAATTTATATCAATAATTCAAAAAAATAATTTAATTTTACTAAAATTTTAAAAACAAATTTTATGAAAAAAATTTATTCTTTATTCATTATTGTTCTTTTGGCTTTTTATTTAAATGCCCAAACGCCATTAACTACAGCTGTAGATTTTACTGCTACAGATGTTCACGGTACCTCACATAATCTTTTTACTTATTTAGATGCTGGTAAATATGTGTTTATTGATTTTTTCTTTACTACATGTGGCACTTGTCAATCTATGGCACCCCAGGGTAATGCTTCTTATATTTATTTTGGGTGTAATCAAGGTGATGTTATATTCTTAGGCATTGATAATGGGGATTCAGATGCTGAGGTTATTAACTTTGATAATCAATTTGGAATAGATTATCCTACTATTAGTGGTGATAAGGGTGGAACTACTATATGTAATAATTATGGTATTACTGCTTATCCTACTTATATATTAATAGCTCCTAATAGAAATATAGTTGTACAGGATATGTGGCCATTCTCTACTGCTATTTGTAATTCTACTCTCGAGAGTTATGGCATTCAATCTATGCCTTGCCAAACATCTATTAATGATTTGCTAGCAAAAACAATTGCTATCTATCCTATACCTGCTCAGTCAGAATTATTCATAGATATTCAAAATAATAAACTAACGAACCCTATTTTATCAATTTATGATGTTACTGGACAAATTATTTATTTAGAAAATTTGAAAACAAACAATGCTGTTCACACTATTAATACTTCTTTAATAAATAATGGTAGCTATATTTTACAAATTGTAGATAATTCGGAGGTAATTTTTAGAAAATTAATATCAATAGCTCATTGATAAACATATTAAATGAAAAAGGGACTTATCTGATAAGTCCCTTTTTTATATTTATATTTTTTATTATAATTTCATTCCAATAGTGAAAGATACTAAAATGTTATTTAATGATAAGGTAGCCTTTGGCTCTGGTTTGCTAAGCATTTCCATCACTGATGGATCGTACAGATACCTTTGATCATTGTGTAAATAATAATTTATACCTACATCAAAAATTAATAAATTTTCTCTAAATCCGAAACCTAATCCCATCACGTGTGTATCGAAATTTTTAATATTTTTGTATGGGGAAGAATAGTATGCATATCCAGCTCTAATAGCTATTGGTTTCAATACCCATTCTGTTCCTATTCTCACATTATTACCATATGTTAGGTCATTATTTATAGTGTTATTTAAATCAAAAAAAGTAGTATTAGCATGTTTAGCGCTAAAATGATTTTGACTGTAATCTGTCCATTCATATTCTGCATCTATAAATCCATATTCGCCTATTGTGAATCCTAATCCAAAGATAGCTCGCATAGGGTTGTAATATTTATAATTGTAAATACCTTCTGGGCTTTTATCATTATAGTTTTGACCATATACATTTGTTTCCATGGATGCATAATATGAATCATTTAGATCAAAATATGTAGGACTATGAAATGCCGCTGAAAATTTAAACCATTGTATAGGTTTATAAATCAATCCTATTTTAAAATTAATTCCATCACCAGTAGTTTTCAAATAATTAAAAGATTCTAAAGAATTGAAATTTGGAATAGTATCTTCCTGGTCTACTTCTTTATATGATGTTTCTTTTTTATAAGATAATATATCGAAATTTAATGCTCCACCTATAAAGAGTTTATCTTCATAGTTCCCAGCAACAGAAAGATTCATTTCGTACATGCTACCACTATTTATTTCTATATATTCTTGTCTGACTCCTTGAGATACTATGCCAGAATAAGCAGTAGGATTACCAGGTAAAGTATCTAACAGCCAAGTGTTAAAAGCAAGCCTAGTATCAAAATTATTGAGTTGATCAGGTGTATTGCCATTAGCATATGCAGAATATACATCCACTATGCTACTATAAGCATTATCACCAGATATCATAATCCTGTTATTAAAATCTGCTAGTTTTGAATAGCTAATACCAAAATTTAGATTTTTCCAACTTGAATTTTCATTCAATTTAGTAGCTATCATTATACCCATACTTGGAAGTGATACTACAGTTTTTATATCATTATTAGAATTGTCTAAATAATTGGAGTTTGATACATAATTTGATATAGAAAATGTGCCAGATATTTCAGATTTTTTATATACACCTAATCCCGCAGGATTCAAACTTACCCCACTAACATTAGCACCTATACCAGAGAAGGCACCAGCTACAGCATTAAATCTGCTATCTCCATAAGGAATTAAATAAGAATATCTCACTGCATCATCTAAATTTTGTGCTATGGATGCAATGCCAGATAATAATACTATCACTAAACTAAAAATTAACTTTTTCATATTAATTAAACTTTTTTATTAAAAAATTTTATCTTCTTCCACCACTTGATGAACTACTGCTAGAACTACGTGGAGAGCTACTAGATGATGAGCTAGATGATCTAGATGGAGATGAACTGCCAGATGATGATCTACTCGGACTGCTACTCGGTGAGCTATAACTGCGTGAAGGTGGGTTAGAGTAGCTATTTGACTGCACAGGTGCAGATTGATTAGTAGATGGTCGAGTATAACTACGGCCTGTAGATTGATTGTTTTGTGAATTAGATTGCTGTGGAGGTCTTTGATATTGATTATTTGGAGCAGATTGTCTTTGATATTGTTGTGTAGTATATGTTTGTCTCATTTGTTGAGTAGGTTGAGTATTTTGCTGTCTTTGAATAGATTGAG
>JAGPGB010000041.1:5388-8242 GCA_018056215.1 Bacteroidales bacterium
TGTGTTGGTTGTTTTTGCATTTGAGTAGGTTGGCTGATAATGGCTGGATTATTTACAGGTTTATTAATTTGTTGTTGAGTATTATCTTTGTTTTCTTGTTTGATAGTTTGATTATTAATAGAGGTAGCAGGATTAGCATTATTTTCTAAAGGTTTTTTCTGTAAGTTTTCTAAGTTTGCATTACCTCCACTCTGTATAGCATTATTATCATTTTGCCTTTGCAAAGATTCTGTTGGTTTATTAACTGATGCATGTTCTAATGGTTTGTAACCAGTTCTACTGAGCCTTTCAGAAAAAGTTTGAGTAGTAGCTATAGTTCTATCAAGAGGTAAAATTGTTTGAGTTTCATTTATTGTACGATTATTTCTCCCACTAGTAGATGCAGAGATATAGTCTCTAGGTCCATAATAAACAGAGCCAGAATGAACATCTAAAGGATTGTAATAGTAGTATTCTGAGCCATAGAATCCATCATAATAACCTGTCCAAAATCCATCCCAGTATCCGTTACTATATCCATCCCAATAACCGTAATTGTATCCATTCCAATATCCAGGATATCCCCAGCCGTGATGATATGGATAATGCCAACCTAAATAATAGTTATAGGGATAATATCCCCAATAAAATGATACTCCTGGTCTCCAGAAAGGATATGTTAAGTAAACTGAAATACCAAAATACCATGGATCATAAGTATACCAATACATATTAGTGTACCAAGGATCATAATATCCAAAACTAAGTTCTGGATAATAAAATCTACGAATACGAGATGAATAAGAATAATCATAATAGTCTCCATAAAAATTATTAGTTATATAAGTATTTCCATTATCATCAGTGTATGTTTCTGAATAGTTAGATTGGTCTTGATAATATTGTTGATTATCTTGATATTGATTATTTGTGATTTGATTATCCTGCTGTTGATAATCTTGCTGATCTTGCTGGTAATCTTGATTCTGCACATTGTTATCGGGATATTGATGAATATTAGGATTATAGTAAACATCGTCATAAGGCTGACTTTGTGTATAATAGTTATTTATAGTGCAGCTAGATATCATCACTCCCACAATGAATAATAATAAAAATTTAATGGTTTTCATATAACCTCCGTTTTTTTACTATAATGTTGCAATTATTATACCAAAAAGTAGAATTATTATAAAAATTTTTGTTGTTTAGAATAATTATAAATAGCAAAAAGGCTAGATAAAAAAAAGGGAAGAGCTGGTATCCTATATCTACTGAGTGATCCATAATTAGCTGAGGACAAACCCACAAAAAATATAAATATTAATGAAAATACTAAAGCGAAAATTAGAAAATCATTTTGAAAAATAAATTTAAAAAACCTCCACCTAATTTTATATAATAAATAAATTGTAATAATTAGAAGAGCCAAACTCTCTAAAGCAGCTAATAACATTGTTAAATTATCAGTTTGCCAAATAAATGGACCAAAAAACCCGAAAAAAACAGCCTTAGGAAATTTAGATATAATGCCAGGAATTGTTGGTTCGAATTCTCCAATATCATATTTATGTGCACTATAAGTTTCATTTTTTAGAAAATCTTGTTGAGTTACGTAAGCTTTGTCTATGGCACTTTGTATGCTACCATATGGACCTAAAGATGAACCTATAGATGTATAAATGACTATGGAAAGAATAAAAGCTAACAATAGTCCAAAAGGAGCAACAAAATATCTAATAAATCGATTCCTTATTTGCCTAATGTATGATAAAGAAAATAACAAAACAATTGATGGTAATAGAGCGACAGCTACGTAAGGTTTTATCAATATCATTATATAAAAATTCATAATAAAAAGGAGTATATTACCTAAAATATTTTTTTTATAAACAAAAATTTGATAAAAATTATACACACTCCATAGGGCAGCACCATAAATAAAAGTATCTTTTAATACGCCACTACTCCAAAAAGTAGGTGATGGGAAAAAAAGAACAGCTATAGCTGCATATTTTGTAAATTTTGGGAAAAGTTTATTTAATAATGTGAACATTTTCCATTGTCCGATAAAAGCAAACATAGAGACTATTATTGTTGTAGAGATGTAATTTTGAGTAACAAATAAAATAGGAAATGCAAAACGTGAAACAGCTAATGTTTTAGGATCGTATAATAGGTCTGTAGATGGATATCCAGTATTTATAGAGAATAATCTATAATAATTTTCTGGATCGATATTGCCACTTAGAATGATTCTAGAAATTTCTGAGGGGTGATAAAAAAAAGAGTTAACAAGACATTTGGCATTATAGCAATACCAATAAGCATCTCCACCACCATAAAAAAAATAATAAATCATTATAAAAGCTATGCTCATCAATATTTTGAATCCAAGACCATACATTAGATATTTATGTAATGGATTATGAGTAATGATTTTACTATAAAAAAAAACTAATGAAAATAGACCAATTATTAGAATTAGTGAGATGATGATATTTTCGATAGAAAAAATTGGATCTAAGCCCATTATAGATATTTATTCTACTAAATTAATATTTTTTATTTCGAAAATATTACCAGAATTATCGATGATGTACCTAGCTTTAGTACCAGTTTCTTTAATAAATTCATAAACTTTGTAACCAGCAGTTTTAGCTTTTTCAAATACATTTTCGGGTTTCCAAAATTCTAATGCTATATGTGCAAATGCAGAATTATTAGTAGTATTAGTAAGTATTAGCTCCATTTCTAAATTAAATTTTTTCACTCTGTAAACTTTTATTTGCTCATTATTAAAAAAAGTTTTTGCAATAGAAGGATGTAAATAATATTCTCCTATCAATTCAAAACCTAAAACATTTTGATAAAA
>JAGPGB010000042.1 GCA_018056215.1 Bacteroidales bacterium
AAAAATTTTCACAATTTCTTATTTTTTCTTATCTTTGCATAAAACATTTGCGCTATGAAATTATCAGTTATCCAAAATGCCAATTTAAATGATAAATTAGTCCTCGTTAGAGTAGATCATAATGTTGTAGAAAACGGCATTATTCATGATCCTTATCGCATTGATGCTACTCTTCAAACTTTATTCTATATCACCTCTCATGGTGGTAAATTAATTCTTATGACTCACGTTGGCCGTCCGAAAAATAAAAAAGATGGTTCTATTACTATTTCTGATAAAACTAGTGTATCATCTATAGTCGAATATTTGTATAATAAATTAAATCTTAAGTTTAAAGTTCCTGAATTTTATGTGAATGAACCTTATGGCATTCAAGATATTGATACATCTATCAATAATTTAATTAAAGAATTAAAAGCAGGTAATATAGATGGCATTTACTTACCTAATACTAGATGGTTTAGAGGTGAAGAAGACAAAGGCGAATGGAAAGATAGATTTGCTAAGGAATTAGCAGGGTTAGCTGATATTTATGTGAACGATGCTTTTGGCTCTTGGCAACCTCATGTTTCTACGTTTACTATTACCAAGTATTTGCCTAGCTATGCTGGTCTATTATTACAAAAAGAAATTAATAATTTAGATAAAATATTCTCTCCTGCTAAACCTATGATTGCTGTTATCGCTGGTGCTAAATTTGATACTAAAATTAATAGTTTAAAAGCTCTTATAAAAAAAGTAGATTATTTAATGCTCGGTGGCGTCATTCTAAATGCCTATTTGGCTGCAAAATACAATATTTTAATTAATGGTATAGATGATGAAAATTTGGCTTTAGCTAAAGATTTTGTTGATTTTGTTAATCATAATTATCCAAATAAAATTATAGAACCTCGTTTCATCGTAGAGTCTGATACTATGGATGGCAAAATAGATGGTCATTTTAAAGTAGTGGATATTAATAATTTAAAAGCTGGTGATAAACTTAATTATGTATTAGATGTGGCTCCTGAGTCTTTTAGTGAACCTTCTTTAATTAACATTTTCAATAATGCTAAAACATTTTTTGTAAATGCTGTTATGGGTTTTGCTCCTTATTTTAATGATGGTACTATCGCACTAAATAACTTGATAAATTCTAATGCAGAAGCTGTGAAATTATATGCTGGTGGCGATACTTTGCAAGAACTTAAACGTCTTTTGCCTGGTGTGTATATGAAAGCTCTTGATGACCCTAAATATTATATGTTTACGGGTGGTGGTGCTGTTTTGAATGCTATCGAAGAAAATTCTCCCTTTGGCATGGAACCTGTCAAGGCTCTGTTAATAGAGTGATAACATTATTTAATTTTTTAATTTTTTATCTATTTACTTCTTCTTTTTATGCTTAATATCAATAAAATTCTAATTTCTAGAACTGACAAATTAGGAGATTTAGTCCTTACTTTGCCTTTAGCAGCTTTTTTGAAAAAAAATTTCCATCAGTTTAATATTTCTTACCTCGTGAGAGATTATGCTCTGCCTATTGCTGCTTCATATAATTTTATTGATAATGTTTATTCATATGATAATATTGATAAAGAATCAGCGATTGATAAAAAAATAGATATTATCAATTCTATAGCTGCTGATGTTGTCATTTTTGCTTATCCAGATTTTAATGTGATGAGATTGTTTGCAAAATCTAAAATACCTATGCGTATTGCTACTTCTCATCGTTTTTATTCTTATAGGTTTGCTAATAAATTAGTTAATTTTTCTAGAAAAAATTCTAATTTACATGAGGCACAATTAAATTTTTTTCTTCTTCATCCATTGCAGATTGATTATATACCTTCTATTACTGAATTAGTTCAATTTTATGGTAAAGATAAATTTCGATTAGATGATTTACCTGATTTTGTAGCTAATGATTTTTTAGATATTAGAAATCGTCCTATAATTCTACATCCAGGCTCTATGGGTAGTGCTCCTAATTTTTCTTCTAATAATTTTTATTTGTTAGCAAAAAAACTGATAGAACTTGGTGAGAATGTTTATATCACTGGTAGTGATGAAGAAGGGAAATATTGGTTGCCAATTTTTAAAGATTTGAGTGTAAAAACTTTTTTTGGCTCTTTAGATTTGTACCAATTAATGAGTGTTTTAGCAAGTGCTAAAGCAGTGATAGCTAGTAGTACTGGCCCATTGCACATTGCTGCATCATTAGGTACTAATGCTATTGGGTTTTATGTGCCTGTGGGAACTTTTGCTCCGCATAGATGGGCTCCAATTGGCCAAAACGCTAAGGTTCTTTTACCTCCAATTAATAAAATTACTTGTCATAAACATTGTTTAAATCCTGAAAATTGTTACTGTATTAATCAAATAGCAGTGGATGAGATTATTGATATAGTAAAAAGTTTTTAATTATAATTCTACTTATTGATTCTAAAATAAAAAATTTTTTTGTAATTTTGCATTTAAAATAAAAAAAATTCATTATGAAAAAACTATTTTTAATTTTATTAGTTGCATTTGCAATACCTAGTTTTGTAAATGCTCAAACTGCTGTTACAGGCAGAGAAGCCAGCAAAAACAAAGCTGAGTTTAAAGTGAAAACTTTTTTCCATTGCGAAAATGGTAAAAAACTTATTGAAGATAAACTTTCTAGTAAAGAAGATATATACTCTGTCAATGCAGATCTAGAAACCAAAGTCGTTACCATTGTGTATAATCCTCAAAGGTACAATGAGACAGATTTGATAAATCTAATTCACGAAACTGGTTATTTAACCGAAAAAAGTCCTGAAGGTACAAAAATAGAAAAAGCTTGCTCGCACTAGTTGAGCACAAATTTTTATTTTTTATAATTTAATAAGTGTAAATGTCGTTATTTTGAAGTTCATATTTTATAATTTTATGAAAGCTAAAATACTTTGTGCATTTACTTTATTATTAATTGTTTTTTCTTCTTGTAGAGATAATATTGAATTTAATAAAATTGCTAAAGCAGATGACCCAGAGCTTAAATATGCTAAAGTGTTAGAATACTATCAAGAGGGCAGATATTATCAGGTCATTCAATTATGTGAAATGATTATCCCATATTATCGTGGCACTACTAAATCGCAAGAGTTATATTATTATATGGCTTGGAGTTATTATCATCAAGGAGATTATATATTGGCCAGTTATCATTTCAGTGAATTCGCCAAAACTTTCCCCTCTAGTAAATATGCTGAGGAGTGCGCTTTCCAAGCTGCTTATTCGAAATATAAATTGGCTCCCACCTATTATCTAGATCAATCTAATACTAAAGAAGCTATTAAAGATTTTCAATTATTTATCTCGAGATATCCTAATAGCAGCAAAATTTTAGAAGCTAAAGATTGTATCGATAAACTAAGTGCTAATCTCGAAAAAAAGGATTATGCTAATTCTAAATTATATTACGATATTCAAGAATATAAAGCTTCTATTGTTTCTTTAAATAATTTTATCAAAGACTATCCAGCTTCTAATTATAAGGAGGATGCAAATTATTATTTATGTCTTTCTCATTACTATTATGCTATTAATAGTGTAAAAAATAAACAGTTACAAAGATTTCAGCAGGCTATGGATGCAATTAATAATTTTATGTCTTTATATCCTAATAGTCAGTATATCAATAAATTAAATGATATAAAAGCTGAAATACAAAAACAAATTAATTTAAAACAAAATATTTAAAAAAATTATGATAAAAAAAGATCAAAAAATTTGGCAAGAAGCTGTTACCAGAGATATTAAAGAAATGAGCGAGATCACAGGTAATATTTATCTGAGCACACTTATCATTGGTAAAAGAGCAAATCAAATTAGCCAACAAAGAAAAGAAGAACTTGATGAAAAACTTTCTGAATTTAAAACTACTGTCGATACTTTAGAAGAATATATCGAAAATAAAGCTCAGATAGAGGTTGCTAGAGAGTATGAATTAAAACCTAAACCTACTCTGGTAGCAACTAAAGAATTCTTAAGAAACAAGATATATTTTCGTATCCCAGAAAGTCAATAAATGAATTTTCAGAATAAACATATTCTCATTGGCATTAGCGGTAGCATAGCTGCATATAAAATTCCAATACTTATCAGATTTTTTGTGCAAGGTGGCGCAGATGTTAGAGTAGTAGCTACTAAAAATGCTTTACAATTTATTACTCCTACGACTATTAAAACCCTTACTAATAATGATGTTTATTATGAAATGTTTGACAATGTACATTTTTCTGGTACAGAACATATTAGTATCACTGATTGGGCAGATATATTTGTCATAGCTCCTGCTACTGCTAATATCATTGGTAAAATGGCCAATGGTATAGCTGATGATACTGTATCTACTAGCTTTTTAGCTTTTAATAAACAAGTTTTCGTAGCTCCTGCTATGAATGTGAAAATGTGGAATCATCCCATTTTACAAAAAAATATTACAATTTTAAAAAATTTAGGTGTTAGATTTATACACCCAGAAAGTGGTGATTTGGCTTGTGGCTACCAGGGTACTGGTCGTATGGCTGAACCACTTAATATTGCTAATGAGATAGAAAAGTTTTTTGATTCTCAATTAATCTTATCTGGCAAAAAAATTCTTGTTACAGCTGGGCCCACTTATGAACCTATAGATCCTGTTAGATTTATTGGAAATAAGAGTAGTGGCAAAATGGGCTTTGCTATTGCAGAAGCTCTTGCTAGTACAGGAGCAGATGTCATTTTGATAAGCGGCCCTACATGTCTTAATGTTTCTCATCCAAATATTACACTCGTTAATGTAACTACTACTAAAGATATGCTCGAAAAATGTAATCTTTATTACGATGATGTCGATGGAGTTATCATGAATGCTGCTGTTTCAGATTTTTACCCTATTAATTTTTCTAAAGAAAAAATTAAAAAAACTGATCATTTGACTATAGAATTAGATAAAAATCCAGATATTCTATCAGAATTAGCTAAAAAAAAGAAACATCAATGGCTTATTGGCTTTGCTTTAGAAACTGATAATGAACTAAATAATGCTATTGAAAAATTAAAAAATAAAAATTTAGATGCTATTATTTTGAATAGTGCTAAAGATGAAAAAATAGGTATGGGTAGTGATTTTAATAAAATAACTATCATTAAAAAGGATGGTACTACTATTCACTCTGATGTAGATAATAAAAAATCTTTAGCATATTTTATTGTTGATAAGCTAATTTTAGATTTATGTAAAAAATAAATAAAATGAAAAATTTTTTGAAAATATTTCTATGTTTGATATTATCAATACCACTAAATATAACCTCTTATAGTCAAGAATTAAATTGTTCGGTTTCCATAAATGCTAGTGCTATCACTAATGTAGATCAATCTGTTTTCGATAATTTGCAGAATTCTATTTATGAATTTATGAACGATCGTAAATGGACAAATTATAATTTCGAACCTGAGGAACGAATAGAATGTTCTATAATAATTACGATTTCTTCTTATGATAACATTAATATGTATACTGGTACTTTTCAAGTTCAATCACGTCGCCCAATTTATAATACTTCATACCACTCTTCATTATTTAATTTTCAAGATAAGGATATTCAATTTCAATATACACAGGGTACATCATTAGATTATGTAGAAAATACTTTCGTTGGTAATTTGGAATCTTTACTGTCTTACTATGCTTTTTTATTTATAGGATTAGATTTTGATAGTTATCAAGAGCTAGGTGGTACTCCATTCTATGAGAAAGCTTGGTCTGTTATCAATTCTATACCAGCTAATGCAACCCAATTTAAAGGTTGGAGATCATATGAAAATCAAAGAAATAGATATTGGATTTTAGAAAATTTGACAAATAAAAATTATGAAAATTTTAGAAAAGGTTTTTATCTCTATCATAGACAAGGCTTAGATATCATGGCTGATGATATAGTAAAAGGTCGTAGTGGTATTACTCAAGCAATGAAACTAATCCAACAAACTTATAAAGAAAAACCTGGTTTGTTTATTATTAGTTTATTTATGACGGCTAAAAGTGACGAATTAGTAAATATTTTCAAACCTGCTCCTGCTATAGAAAAGACTGAAATAGTAAATATCCTAAAATCAATAGATCCTATTAATGCTAGTAAATATAATGAAATGTTAGTTTCCCAATGATTTAATGTAACCTTATGAATATTATTTATGTATAATGATGAAAATTATAAAATTTTACATAAAAAAATGTTAAAATTTTTTGCTTATTAAAAAAATGTATTATTTTTGTAACAAATTAAATTGATAATGAAACAGAAGTATTTTTTGATTTTAATAATAATAATCTTAAGTATCGAGGGTTTAAAAGGTCAAGATCCTCATTTTTCGCAGTATTATGCAAATCCATTATATTTGAACCCTGCATTAGCGGGTTCTCAGATATGTCCTCGATTGGCATTTAATTTTAGAAGTCAATGGCCTAGTATAACAGGTACCTATGTTACTTATAATGCTTCATATGATATGTACGTGCCAGCGTTATCTGGTGGTATAGGTGTTTTAGTAGATGTAGATAGAGCCGGTGAAGGAGTTTTAAATACTACTTTAGCGGGTTTAATGTATGCTTTTAGATTAAAAGTATCAGATAAGTTTTACATTAATACTGCTTTACAAGCTACTTTTGTACAAAAAACTCTTGATTGGGAAAAATTAATTTTCCCAGATCAGATAGATCCCAGATGGGGCATTATTCGTAATACTAATGAGATTCCACCTGAAAATTTAACAAAGAATTTTGCTGATTTCACTGCTGGCATCGCTGGCTATGGAGAAAGATTTTTTGTAGGTTTTTCTGCTAGTCATATTACTAGACCTAATGAAGGATTTATCAGTACTTCTAAATTACCTGTTAAATATACAGTACATGCTGGAGGTATAATAAGCATAGAATCTAAACCATATAAAAAATATACTGTCGAAGAAACTACTTTATCTCCCAACATATTATTTTCTAAACAACAAGATTTTGAAGAATTTGACTATGGATTATATTTAAATAAATATCCTTTTGTAGTAGGTACTTGGTTTAGACATAGTACAAAAAATCCAGATGCATTTATTGTATTATTGGGTTTTGTACAAGAAACTTTTCAAGTGGGCTATAGTTATGACATTACTGTTTCTCGACTTACCAATCAATCTGGAGGTGCACATGAATTTTCACTGACTTTTAGGTTACCTTGTCCAGTGAAAGCTAAAAGAATTGCTCCTATAAATTGTCCTAAATTTTAATTATTAATATTTAAAAATTATAAAAATTATGAATATAAAAAAGTTTTCAAAGATTTTTAGTCTGAGTTTAATTTTGGTGATTATTTTGAGTTCTTGTGCTCAAGAGAGATCACGCACCACTGGATGGGTATACAATGACCCTAATTGGGGAGGTTTTGAGGTTGTTCCTTATGAAGAGCAAGAAACTGGCCCAGGATTAGTTTTAGTAACAGGTGGTACCTTTGTAATGGGTCGCACAGAACAAGATGTTACTTACAATTGGGATAATGTTCCTCGAAGGGTTTCTGTATCTTCATTTTATATGGATATGGCTGAGGTAGCTAATGTTGATTATCGTGAATACACTTATTGGCTTTCTAGAGTTTATGGTGTAGATTATCCTGAGGTAGTATATAAAGCATTACCTGATACTTTAGTTTGGCTATCTCGTTTAGGTTATAATGATCCTTTTGTAGATTATTATTTTAGACATCCTGCTTATAATAATTACCCTGTAGTAGGTGTCAGCTGGAGACAAGCTAATGATTATGCTTCTTGGCGTACTGATAGAGTTAATGAGTACATATTAATTCGTGAAGGTATTTTGAAATTAGATAACATGCAAATGAATGAAAATAATTTCAATACAGATGCTTATTTAGCTGGTCAATATGAAGGTATTGTGAAAAATGATTTGTATGATTTGAATCCATCAGGTATGGGAACAAGAAAAGTACGCATAGAAGATGGAATTTTATTACCTAAGTATAGACTGCCGACCGAGGCTGAATGGGAATATGCAGCTTTAGGATTAATAGGAAATACTGTTTTTGAACGTGTATTAGAGAGAAGAGTATATCCTTGGAATGGTCATGTTCTACGTACAGATTATTATAAGAATATGGGAGACTTTGTAGCTAATTTTGTCCGTGGTAGAGGAGATTATATGGGTGTAGC
>JAGPGB010000043.1 GCA_018056215.1 Bacteroidales bacterium
CAAAGTGCTAGAAGTATGTTGGATTTCATAGATCAACAAATAGCTGCTCTCGACCAAATTATGAATCAAGGAGATATACCAAATAGCTCATTAAATTTACCTCCAGATACTTTCACATCAGTATTATCAATAAAACAAGAAATAAAACAACTACAAACTGAAAAAGAACAACTAAATGATGAAGTATTAAATATAAAAAATGCACTATCAATTTTAGAAAATGATTCTTTCAATACATCAAAATTAATAGTTTATTTAGCACAGTCTAACTATTATTCTGTTTTATCAACATTTATTAATGAATATAGATTATTGATAGAACAATATGCTAATTTATCTACTGTTTATTCACAAAATACTACTGCTATGGAACAGATATTATGGAAAATACACTATAGCAAAAATTCGTTAAAAGACGTTTTGCAGACTTTATTAGATAAATCAAAATATCAATTAACTATTGCTAATAAAAAACTTCAAGATTTACAACATTATCTAAATTCTTATAGTAATAATAGCTTCATTGCTAGTACTATGGATGCAACAAATATCTCTCAACCAAGTTCTAAATATTATGAACAATTTCTAGATAGAAGGTTGGAATACACATTATATATTGCAGGTATTGTATCTGATATAGTAGTTTTAGAAGAACCCACACTGCTTTCAAGCCCTATATATCCTAATAAAACAAAAACAATAGTAATGGGTTTATTTATTTTTTTGGTGCTTGCAGTTATCACACTAATATGGAAATATATAAGCTACACAAATATTTTGTCAATAGAAGATATAGAGCCACATATAAAAGATAATCTTGTAATAACATTGCCGCTTTTCACAGGCGATCTATCAAATAATCTGTTAGTAATACATAAATACAAAAGATCTTTATTAGCTGAATCATTTAGAAAGATAAAAAGTCATTTACTACTAAGAGATACTAACATCCCTAAAATTATTGTAGTGACTAGCACTATATCTGGAGAAGGCAAAACTTTCGTAGCTATCAACCTGGGTGGTATATTAGCTCTATCAAATAAAAAAGTATTAATCATAGATACTGATCTCAGAAGGCCAAAGATGAGTATAACCTTTAATAATTTTAATGATTTGGGTTTATCAAATTATCTATTAGGAGAATGCAATATAGAGCAATGTATAAAAGGTACTGAAATAAATAATTTATTTTATTTCCCTGCTGGTTCTTTACCAGAATATCCAAATGAGCTACTAACTAGTCACAAAATGGATGAGCTACTCGAAAATCTCAAAAAATATTATGATATAATAATACTCGATACCCCACCTATTGGCTTAATATCAGATACTACAAAATTTGTTTTATTAGCTGATACTACTGTTTACGTTTTTAGAAGTGAATACTCTAAAAAAGAATTTATCGTAAATTTAGAAAAATTGAAACAAGAATTAAATCCTAAAGAAATTATTATTGTCTTAAATGGATTTAATGATAAATTTATTAAACAATCTAAATATGGTAAATATGGGTATGAATATAAATATGATATATATGGCTATTATACAGATAACGAAGAAAAACAATCTAATACTAAAAAATCAATGAAAAAATATTTTAATTATTTTTATAAAAAAAATAAATGAAATGGAAATAAAAAAATTAGAAATTGATGGATTGGTAATATTCATACCAAATATTTTCGAGGATAATAGAGGATATTTTTTAGAGACTTATAGACTTTCGTACCTTAAGGAAGCAGGAATAATGCATAGTTTTGTTCAAGAAAACGAATCTTTATCATCTATGGGCGTCATCAGAGGATTGCATTTCCAAGTGCCCCCACATTCACAAGCTAAACTAGTAAGAGTTGTTAAAGGGAAAGTGCTAGACGTAGCAGTAGATTTAAGAAAAAATAGTTCCACTTTTGGTAAATATGCTTTAGTGGAGCTAGATGATATTACTAAAAAATCATTCTATATACCTGCAGGCTTTGCTCATGGCTTTATCTCACTAGCTGATGAAACTATTCTGCAATATAAATGCTCTGATTATTATTGTAAAGAATGTGAAAGGACTATAGCATGGAACGACCCACATTTAGCTATACCATGGAATTATGAAAATCCCATTTTGTCTGATAAAGATATGAATGCAATGTCATTCGCAGATTTTAACTCTCCTTTTTAAAATTATTTTTTAATAATAATTTAACACTATATTATTTAATAATGATGATTAGAATAATATTACATAAATCAACTACGTTAATTTTCATAATTTTACCATAATAAATGAAGCAAGTAATAATAATAATTAATATTTTACTTTTTAATGTGCTAATAGCACAAAAAAATACTATCATATATCCTCCACAGTTAGATAGTTTATTATATTATGAGAATATTATAAAAAATGGATTAAATGATTTCGAGAAATTGCAATCAAATGAATATTTTAATAGATTAATGATAGAAATTTTAAGTTATCCTGATGCATATAAATTTAATTTTGATACTATCAAGCTATTATCAGTGCTTAAAGGCGAAGATTTCCTCTTGATAACATGGGGAGTACCTCTAAACAATGGAAAAACTATACCTTATGGATTAACATTAAAAAAATTACCTCGAAATAATAACTACAAAGTATTAGAGCTGAAAAATGTAAAAGATTCATTGCAGGATCCAGAGCAAGCAATATTAAAAAATGGTGATTGGTATGGAGCCATATATTATCAAATAATACCTATAGAAGTGAATGACATTAAATACTACACACTCCTAGGGTGGGATGGAGAAAATGGATTATATCAATCAAAAGTAATAGATATATTAGGCTTTTCATATAATGGACAAACCATATTTGGTAAAAGAATGTTCAAAAATATTCCAGATAAAAAAAATCCTACAAGACTAATTTTCAGATATAGCACCGACGCAGTAATGTCTCTCAGATATGATAGACAATCATATGAAGTAAACACTACAAAAACTAAACAAAAAAACAAACCTAAAAATTCTAAAAATTATAGTAAAGCCCAAAAAGCGGATAAAAAGATTGTAAAAACAAAAAGATATTTTGATGAAATGATAGTTTATAATAGCATATCACCATTAAATAAATTTGTAGTAGGACAATATCAATTTTATTATCCTAATGCTGAGGAGCTGGTAGGATTGCAATTAATAGATAATAAATGGGTATATAGGCCTAACATAGATGCTCGTAATGCTCCTGATGATCAGGATAACTATGATCCAACAAAGAAAAAAACAACTAATAAAGTGCCACAATATCATTAATGAAATGATATTTAGCACAAAGTCATGCTAATTTGTTTTTTAGCAACATCGACAGATTTTATTTTTACCCTCACTCTATCACCGAGTCTATATCTAGTACCAGTGCGACGACCTACAAGCATGTAATTATTCTCATCTAAATAATAATAGTCGTCTTTCATATCTACCATATGTACTAATCCTTCACATATTTTGCCATCTAATTCTACAAACAGTCCCCACTTGCTTACTCCAGTAATAGCACCAGTAAACACTTTGCCAACTTTATCTAGCATAAACTCAGTTTGTTTATATTTGATAGAATCCCACTCAGCATTCTGAGCTTTCTGCTCCATATCACTAGAATGTTTACATTTTTCTTCTAAATCACTAATTTTTTCATATCGTATTTTGCTATCATTTGATAGATATGATTTCAATAATCTATGCACCATCATATCAGGATAACGACGAATAGGAGAAGTGAAATGAGTATAATATTTAAAAGCCAAACCATAATGACCAATATTGTGAGTTGTATATATAGCACGAGCCATAGTACGTATAGCAATTTGATTTATCATATTTTCTTCTGGTTTATCTGCTATATCCTCGAATAGCTTATTCATAGATTTAGCCATAGCTATGTCACTGTCTAAATTTAGTTTATAACCAAGTTTTCTTAAAAAAACTGCTAATGTAGCGATCTTTTCAGGAGAAGGTTTATCATGCACACGATAGACAAAAGGAAGCTCTCTATTAGATTTTTGCTTTAGTATCATCCCTACATATTCAGCTACTGTTTTATTAGCTAAAAGCATAAACTCTTCTATCAACTGATTGGCCTCTCTCTGCTCTTTAGTAACAATCTCTACAGGTTTTTTTTGTTCATTTAGAATGAAACTAATCTCTTCAGAATGAAAATTAATAGCACCATTTCTAAAACGTTCTGCACGCAAAATCTGAGCTAATCCATTTAGTATATGCATGGGATTACCATCCAAATCTTCATTTTTATTTTCAATTATTTGCTGCACCTCATCATAATTATATCTATAGTCCGAACGAATAACAGTTTCATAAAAATCACTTTTTATTACTTTAGCTTTACTATTCATAATAAATATAACAGAAAAAGCCAATCTATCTACATTAGGTTTAAGTGAGCAAATGTCGGCAGATAACCTCTCTGGTAACATATGCAAAGTTCTATCAACGAGATAAACAGAAGTAGCTCGCTGATATGCTTCTATATCAATTTTGCTTAATGGTTTGACATAATGAGTAACATCAGCTATATGGACACCAATTTCATAATTGCCATCATCTAATATTCTAAAAGAAATAGCGTCATCGAAATCTTTGGCTTCTGCTGGGTCAATAGTAAAAGTGAGTACTTCACGAAAATCCTTTCTATTGCGAATAACTTCTGGATCAATAGCTTCGGAAATATGAGTAGACTCTTCGATAACATCTGCAGGGAAATCTAAATGAAATCCATTATTGACAAGGATAGAGAGCATCTCTACTTCATTTTCGCCAGGTTGTCCTAATACACGCACTATTTTGCCTACAGGTGCTTTGATGCCTTGTTCCCACTCTACTATTTCTACTACCACTTTATCTCCATTATTAGCACCATTTCTCAAATCTTTAGGTATTACAAACTCTACAGGCATCTTTGAGTCATCAGGAATCACATAACTAGCATAAGCTCCTTGCTCAAATACACCAACAAATTGAGTTCTATTGCGTTCTATAACGTCTACTACTATACCTTCTGGTTTTCTATTTTTTCGCTTTGGTAATAATATAATTTTGACTTTATCACCGGGAAGAGCATTACCAGTATTAATAGGTGAGATAAAAATATCTTCACTTAGCTCAGGACTAATGAAATAAGCTTTTCCAGTACTTTTGAAATCTATTTTACCAATCAGTTCACTAGTAGGGGCTTCTTTCTGAATCACTTGTGATGATATTTGATATTTACCTCTACCTACACGCTTTAGAGCACCTAATTTGTATAATTTTTCTAATGCATCAGCAATTTTTTCCCTATCTTTAGAATTATCATAACCTAGCTGTGCTGATATTTGTTTATAATTAAAACTTTCGTCCTCAGCTTGCTTAAAAATTGCTAAAATATTTGCTAATAAAGGTTCCTTTTCGATCTTTTTTAGATTATCTTTGAAATTCTTTACTTTATTCTTTTGTGGTTGTTTGTTAGTCGACATAATTTCTAATAAAAAGTTTTTAAATATTTGCAAAATTAATTTATTTTATTTCAATAGAATATTATTTATATGTTAAATAAATATTAATATGACAACAAAAAAGCCGACTTTAATTGAAATCATAATTTTCTAACTTGCTAAAAGTCAATTTTTATAAATAAAAAATGATATTTAAAAAATTTTGTTTATAAACAATTTTTTTTTTAATTTAGCTAAAATGATCTAAGTAAAATAATGAAATGTATGCTTTAGTAGATTGCAATAATTTCTATGTATCTTGTGAGAGGGTTTTTGATCCATCATTAAATGGCAAGCCAGTAGTAGTTTTATCAAACAACGATGGATGTGTAATATCTCGTAGTAACGAAGCCAAAGCCATTGGAATACCGATGGGCAAACCTGCTTTTGAGCTAAAAGAACTTATAGAAAAGTATAACATTAAAGTTTTTTCAACGAATTTTCCACTATATGGTGATATGAGCTCGAGAGTGATGAATATACTTGCAGAATTTTCGCCAGAAATTGAAATATATAGCATAGATGAAGCTTTTCTAAATCTCAAAGGATACAAATACATTGAATTGCAAGAGTATGCTAAAAAAATTAAAGATACAGTGTATCTATGCACGGGTATACCTGTGAGTATAGGTATAGGAGCCACTAAAACATTAGCAAAAGCTGCTGAATTTTTTGCAAAAAAAGATCCTAATTGCAAGGGTATATGCATAATAACTGATGAAAACAGAAAAGAATATCTCTCTAGGCTACCAATAGATGAGGTATGGGGTATCGGACGACAACATTATAAAATGCTAAATAAATATGGAGTAAAGACAGCTCTAGACTTTGTAAATTTACGTCCTCAATGGGTTAGAAATCAGATGACTGTAGTAGGCTCTAAAACTCAAGAAGAGCTTATGGGCATAGAATGTTTCGATATAGAAACTTCTCCACCATCTAAAAAGAATATCTGCGTATCTAGATCTTTTGGCAATATGATAAACGATTATTCATTATTAGCTGAGGCTGTATCTAACTTCGCAGCCAGCTGTGCTGAAAAACTTAGACATCAACATTCTTGTGCTTCTACCATCATGGTTTTTGTAATAACTAATAGATTTAGACAAGACCTACCTCAATATGCTAAAAATGCAATTATAAATATGCCAGTAGCCACTAATAGTACCTTTGAAATTATTAAGTACGCTTTACTAATTTTACGTAATATTTATAAAGATGGTTATCAATATAAAAAAGCTGGAGTGATAATAAGCAATATAGTACCAGATAATGCAGTACAAACTGCTCTTTTCGATGAGATAGACCGTGATAAACAAAACAAAATAATGCTAGCAATGGATAATATTAATAAAAAATACGGACGAAATACTTTAAAAGTAGCTGCTATGGGAAAACGTAGAGAATGGAAACTGAGACAAGAGAAATTATCGCGTGCCTATACTACTAAATGGCAGGATATTATTAATGTAAAAGTATAAACAATAATTTATTAGTCATTTAAATAATAACTAAATTATTACCATGAATTTACGAGTAATAATTATGTATTTAATAAAATTTTCATTTAAATGCCTAAATCAAAATAATTTATTTGCTTCTATTTGCTATTACATCGATTACATTTTTAAGTAATGATTTTTTTTCTTTATCTAAAGATAATAAATCTATATTATTTTGGGTTTTCATTATATGATAATCGATTTGTTCTTCAGTTTTTTTATCTATATTTAGTTTTTTATATAAATCGATGACTTTATTTATTTTGTCATCATTATTTATATTTTTATCATTATATAAATGATAAAAATCTTGCTTATCTTTTTCATCTTCTATACTTTGATATGCAGTAATATACAAAAAAGTTTTTTTAGCATCTAAAATATCACCACCAATTTTTTTACCAAAAATATTTTCATCAGCAAAACAATCAAAATAATCATCTTGCAATTGAAAAGCTAATCCCAGGTGAATACCTAGATCATATATTGTCATTTCATCTGCTGTAGGACAATTACCGAGTAGAGCACCTATTTTCATAGAGCTAGCAATTAAAACGGCAGTTTTCAAGTAAATCATTTTTTCATAATCGCTAATAGTAACATCAATTTCATTCTCGAAATCCATATCTAATTGTTGCCCCTCACATACTTTAGTAGCTGTGCTAGTAAACTCATCTAGTATGCGAACTAAATATTTTTCTTTAGTTTTATTAACCATGCTGTAAGCTATAGCAAACAAAGTATCTCCTGCTAATAATGCTTTATTGAGCCCATATTTAGCTACTACTGTTTCTCTACCGCGTCTCATCTGAGCTTTGTCCATAATATCATCATGAAAGAGTGTGAAATTATGAAACAATTCTATGCCTAATGCTGGTGGCACCGCATCATCGATGTTACCTCCGTATAAATCGCACAAAAATAAAATCAATGCTGGACGAAATCTTTTACCACCACATTCGATACCATATCTAATGGGCTCATACAAAGTTTGTGGTTCTTTATTCAAATCTATCTCAGCTAAATTTTTTTTGATATAATCAATATAATAATTAAGTATTTCCATAAATAACTTTTTAGCTTTACAAAGGTATTAAAAAAATAAAAAATAAATTTTAATTATTGATAAATATTATTTGATT
>JAGPGB010000044.1 GCA_018056215.1 Bacteroidales bacterium
TCTTTTATATAGTGATCTGCAAAAATGCTCATAGCATTTAGCTTATTAGCGTTTATGCTATCTATAATTGGTTTTTCTTTACCAGCTTTTCTGGTTTTTACTTCTACGAAAACCAACCAGTCATCTTTTTGTGCTATTAAATCAATTTCATAACGCTTCCATCTGATATTTTGAGTAATAATTTTATATCCTTTTTTTAATAAGTATTGTTTAGCTAAATCCTCTCCAAGATCTCCAATATTCTTTTTAGGATTTTCAGCCATTATATTTATTTTTCAATGATAAAAACCAAGATTCCAATGACTCATATGATTGAGCTCCAATGAATTTTTCTTTTCCATTAGCCACTAAAGTGGGAACTGAATTTACATTATATTTTCTGGCTAATGCCAAATCTGCTAATACTAGTTCTCTGGTATTTTCATTTTTGTAATCGATATACCACTTGTCTATGTCTAACCCTATATCTTTGGCACATTGCATTAATACTTTATCATCATTAATATTAAGACATTCAGTTAAGTGTGCTTTTTGTAGTCTGTCCATCATTTCTCCAAATTTTTCATTTCCACCTTGTAGTTCTGCAGCTTTACATGCTAATAGTCCAGGCATTGAATATGGATAATCAAAATCTCTTGTTTCCATTAGTTCAGCATTTATCCTGTGTTCTGGATCATTTTCATTTGCTGCTCTCCAATGTTCTAAAATTTCTTGTTTTGCAGCTTCTTTAGAATCAAACATATATTCTAAAGATCTCTCAGATGGTGCTAAGGCAAAGGCTCTATGTATTAGTATTATTTCATTAGGGTATTTCTCTATTAATTTCTTTACTCTTGGTGAAAGAACATAGCACCATGCACAAAGGACATCATGAAAAAATTCAATTTGTATTTTATTATTATTCATTATATATTTTTTTAAATTCCAAAAGCAAATCCTGATATTTTAGCACTATATAAATAATTTGAATACACATGAGTAACTTTGTCATCATTACCCGCGCCTACACATACGAAAAGTGGAGCTAAATGTTCACTGGTTGGATGGCTAATAGTAGCTGCAGGAGCTTTATACCAATTTATTAATTCTTGCTCTCTTTGTTCTTTATTGCTAAATATAATTGTTTGTTTTAACCAAGTATCAAATTCTTCTGAAACTTTTTTTAATTTAGCATCATCTACAAAAAAAGTTTTTATATTGTGATAGCTCATACCAGATCCTATAATCAAAACTCCAGCTTCCCTGAGTGGTTCTAAAGCTTTGCCAATGTTTATATGTAGCTGTGGATCTAAATTTTTTACTAGCGAAAGTTGGATAATTGGCATTTCTGGATTGGGGAATGCTACCATCAAGGGTACAAAAACACCATGATCATAGCCTCTTTTATATTCTCTTGCAGTTTCGATACCTTTATTATTTAATAGATATTCGACTTTTTCGGCTATATAAGGATCGCCATGTGCTGGCCATGTCAGATGGTATGTATAATCTGGAAATCCATAATAGTCATACAATAAGCCTGGGGCTTCAGCAAAATTAATTGTTGGCACTTTCTCCTCCCAATGAGCAGAAATCACTAGAATTGCTTTGATTCTTTTATTATATTCTTCTCCTAAAATTTTTAGAAAATTTTTTAAATATTCTGACCCTTCTGGATCTCCGAGTGAATCATCTAAAACGTGCCATGGGCCTCCACCATGAGGTATATAATAAACTGGCAATTTCATATTAATTCTAATAAATTTATTTTCTAATATTTTTAAGTGCGGTTGACCAAGCTATTAGTTGATCTAACATTGTGTTTAATGTTCTTTCTTGTACTGGATTAGGTTTAAAAGTTGTAAAATTTTCAAAATCAGTAAATATAGATAAGGTAACATTAGTTCGTACATCTGCTATTTGAAACTCTGCCATTATTTGACGTAATTGTTCTACAGCTCTCACTCCACCAGTAGATCCATAGCTTACAAATCCTGCTGCTTTATTATTCCACTCTTGATAGATGAAATCTAATGCGTTTTTCAGTACTCCTGGCAAGGAGTGGTTGTATTCGGGAGTAACAAATATGTATCCATCTAAACTTTCAATTTTTTCTGACCATCTTTTTGTGTATTCATGCTCATATTTATGTGTAGATGGTGGCAATGGCTCATCGAATATTGGTAGATTGTAATCTCGTAAATCTATTATTTCAAATTCTACTTCAGCTCTTTTACTAGCTATTTCATAAACCCATTTAGCCACTTGGTCTGAGTGTCTATTTGGACGAGTACTGCCCATTATTATTCCAATTTTTAACATAATTAATCCTTTTTTTAACAAAATTAATATATTTTAATTATTCTATTGTTTAAAATGATTAATATCAAGGTTTGAGTTATTAATGTTTTTTTAATATATGTTTATCATAATGCCTTTTTTTAAATCTTTAATATCTAAAAAAAAATATCGAAATTTGCAAATTATTATTATTTTTATGAAATATAAATCTCGTCCTTTACCTCGTGGTTTTATACTTTTAGCAGACGTTATTATTATCGCCTTCACATATTTTTTTAGTTATTTTCTCAGGTTTAATTTTAAAATACCTATATCAGAGCAGCACTCATTATATATAGGTTTAATAATTGTTATTGTAATTAAAACTATTTATTTCTTGTCATTTGGTACATATAAGCATTTAATAAGGTTTGTGAGTGCTAGTGATGCAATGAAAATGTTTTTTAGCCTAGTACTGAGTGTAATTACGATAGCTATTTTAAACTTTACTGTTTATGGGGCTTTTGGTATTTCTTATTTAGTTCCTTTTTCTATATTGATAATAGATTTTGTATTTAGTGTATTTTTTTTGATAGGTTATCGTATAGCTATTAAAGTATTATTTTTCGAATTTTTTAATAATCAAAGAGATAAATCTAATGTTATTATTTATGGTGCTGGTAGAGATGGTAGTTTAGTGAAACAAGTCCTAGAAAGAGATAGAGGTACTAAATATAAAGTGTTAGCATTTATTGATGAGGATCCATATAAGCAGGGTAAGCAATTAGAGGGTATTCCTATTTATTCTCCTGATAGGTTAGAGGAGTTTCTACGTAGTCATACAGTAGCACATCTGATTATTGCTATACAACATATTTCACCTGCTAAAAAAGCTTCTCTCACAGAGCTATGTTTGAAATATAATACTAAAGTTCTCGTAGTTCCACCAGTGAGCAAATGGATTAATGGTGAGCTATCTTTTAAACAGATTAGAAAAATTAAAATAGAAGATATTCTACAACGCGAAGAGATTAACATTGATGAGTCTGATATTCTACAAACATTAAATAATAAAACAATTTTGATAACTGGTGCAGCAGGTAGTATTGGGAGTGAGTTAGTAAAACAATGTATACGTTTTAATCCTTTACAAATAATATGTTTCGATATTGCTGAGACTCCTTTGCATAATTTAAAGTTAAATTTAAGTAATGAATTCACTATAGAGCAGTTTAATAGCTTACATTTTATTTTAGGTGATATTACTAATCTGCAAGATATAGAGCCTGTATTTGATGAATATAAACCACAGATAGTATTCCATGCAGCAGCTTATAAGCATGTCCCTATTTTAGAATATTTTCCTAAAAAAGCTATAGATATTAATGTAGCCGGTACTTATCAATTGGCTAATTTAGCTATTAAATACAAAGTAGAAAAATTTATTTTCATTTCTACTGATAAAGCTGTAAATCCTAGTAATGTTATGGGGGCAAGTAAACGAATGGCAGAACTTTTGGTAAAATATTTAAATAATAATTCTACATATACTCGTTTCATTACTACTCGTTTTGGTAATGTTTTAGGTAGCAATGGTTCAGTTTTGGAAATTTTTAAACAACAAATAGAAAATGGAGGTCCTATCACAGTTACACATCCTGATGTTACTCGCTTTTTTATGACTATTCCTGAAGCTTGTCGTTTGGTTCTAGAAGCTGCTAGCATTGGCAAAGGTGGAGAAATTTTCTTGTTTAATATGGGCGAGAGAATAAAAATTCTGGATGTGGCTAAAACTCTTATTCAACTCAGCGGACTTACTCTTGGCAAAGATATTCAAATTAAGTTTACAGGACTTCGCCCAGGTGAAAAAATGACTGAAGAGCTATTAACTGATTATTCTAAAGATTTGGTAACTAAAAATAAAAATGTTTTGATTTCTTCTGAAAATATTTATGATCTAGATGAAAAAGTAAAGATGATTTTTAGCTTATTACAATCTTATAATCAATTAAATAATGATGATTTAGTGAAAAATATTCAAAAAATTTTACCAGAATATAAAAGTATGAATAGTTTTTATTCTATTTCTTAGAGTTAATCAATGTTTTTTTAATAATTATATATGAAAATTTATTATTTTTATTCTCCCGATAATTTAGCCTATATCGCAGTACAATCTACCAAATTAACAATTAAAAGTATAAATAAACTTTTATGGTTATTTGGTGATGATTCATTATATATTGACTCTGATGTTTTAAAAGGTGATTTTATCTGTACTTATCCAGAATTGATAACACCATGGTGCACTAATGCTGTAGAGATAGCTAAAAATATTGGAATAAATTCTATTACTAGGATGGAATTATTAATACCATATAATAAGTCTAAACATATTTATTATGATACTATGATACAAACTATCATTTCTAATCCTGACCAAAATATATTTAAAATTAAAAGACAAAAAGAAACAATAAAATTAATTGATGATATTGAAAAATATAATATAGAGGCTGGCTTAGCATTATCTAAATATGAAATAAATTATTTAAAAGACGTTAGTAAATCATTAGGTAGGCAACTAACAGATAGCGAAGTGTATGGCTTTGCACAAGTGAACTCTGAACATTGCAGACATAAAATCTTTAATGGTATTTTTATAATTGATGGTGTAGAAAAAAAACAATCTCTTTTTGATTTGATAAAATCTACTACTAAAGCTAATCCAGGTAGAGTGATTTCTGCATATAGTGATAATGTAGCATTTATCGAAGTTGGCAAAGCTAAAATTTTTACTCCTTTACGTGGTGATGTGCCGTCATCATTTATCGAATATGATGAAGATATTGTTTATTCGCTAAAAGCAGAAACACATAATTTCCCGACAACAGTAGAACCATTCTATGGTGCAGCTACCGGTAGTGGGGGAGAAATTAGGGATAGAATGGCCGGAGGTATTGGTAGTATCCCTTTGGTGGGTACTGCAGTTTATATGGTTGCTGATACTAAAGATTTTATTGATGAAAAAAAAGTTAATCAACATGATAAAGGTCGTTTCCTATATCATAATCCCGTGGATATTTTGATAAAAGCTTCTAATGGAGCTTCAGATTTTGGTAATAAATTTGGTCAACCTCTTATCTGTGGCAGCTTATATACTTTTGAACAAAAAGTTAACAGTAAATTAATTGCTTATGATAAAGTAATCATGCTGGCTGGAGGCATAGGGTATGCTCTCAAAAAATATGCTCATAAAAAGACAGTCCGTCCAGGACAATCTGTAATAATGATGGGTGGAGATAATTACAGAATAGGTATGGGTGGTGGTGCTGTATCTTCGGTAGCTACTGGAAAATATGAAAATAATATTGAGAGAAATGCTGTGCAACGAGCTAATCCTGAAATGCAAAAACGTGTTTTTAATGTTGTTCGTGCTCTTTCAGAGAATAATGCTAATCCTATCATTTCTATTCATGATCATGGTGCTGGTGGTCATCTAAATTGCTTTGCCGAGTTATTAAATCCTATTGGTGGAGAAATAAATATTGATGCATTACCATTAGGTGACCCATCATTATCTGATAAAGAAATTATCTGTAATGAATCTCAAGAAAGGATGGGCTTAGTCGTAGATAATGGTAATTTTGAAAAAATTGAAAAAATAGCTCTTCGTGAACGTGCTCCTATTTATAAGGTAGGAAAAATAAATCCCACTCAATCTATATGTTTCATCGGGAAAGATAATAGAAAACCTTTTGACTTGAAATTTGATTTTCTTTTTGGTAAAACTCCTAAAACTATTATTAGAGACAATTCTATCAAATCTGAATTTGTTAATCCCAAATATGATCTCAAAAATTTTGAAATCTATTTAGAGAAAGTGCTATCCAATGAAGCTGTTGCTTGTAAAGATTGGTTAACAAATAAAGTCGATAGAAGCGTTACTGGTAGGGTGGCTATGCAGCAAACTTGTGGTAAAATACAATTACCGCTAAACAATTTAGGAATCACTGCATTAGATTATTCTGGTAAAACTGGGATAGCTTTTAGCATAGGGCATGCTCCTAATGTGGCAATCATTGATTCTGCAAAGGCTAGTAGATTAGCTGTGGCAGAAGCTTTAACTAATATTGTATGGGCTCCTCTTAGAAATGGATTAGAAGAGATTTCTCTGAGTGCTAATTGGATGTGGCCTTCTGGATTACCTGGTGAAGATGCGCGTTTGTATGATGCTGTTAAATCTCTTAGCGATTTTTGTTTGCAGCTAAAAATAAATGTTCCTACAGGCAAAGATTCTTTGTCTTTATCTCAAAATTATCCCGATGGCACTATTGTGAAAGGACCAGGAACTGTTATTGTAACTGCTAGCGGCATTACTGATGATTTCACAGCAGCTGTAACTCCAGATTTAAAAAATGTAAAAAATTCAACTCTAATTTATATTAATTTTTCTGGTATGTCTCCTGCTCTGGGAGGTAGTATTTTTTATCAAGAGTTAGGTAATATTGGCAGTAATCCACCAGATGTCGCAAATGCAGATTATTTTAAACGCACATTTAATGTTTTACAAGATCTAATTAGACAAAATTTAATTTTAGCAGGGCATGATATTAGTGCTGGTGGCTTGATAACTACTCTACTAGAAATGACATTTTCTAATCCAGATATTGGGTTAGATATTAATCTTTCTTCTATCCCTTATGATGATATTATTCAAATCTTATTTGCTGAAAATCCAGGTGTGGTGATTCAAGTTTCTGAAGTGAAAGAGGTAATTAATAAGTTATATCAAGCTGATATTGAATATTTCCCAATAGGTAATCTTATTGATAAAAGAGAGCTGAAAATCATAAAATATCAAACTTATGAGCATTTTGATATAGATAAATGCAGGGATCTATGGTATAAAAAATCATATTTGTATGATTTGCGACAAACAGATAATAATAAGGCTAAAGATAGATTTGATAATTATAAAAATCAACCTTTAAATTTTATTTTACCTACAATATCATTACCAGTAAAATTACCAAATATCCAACAAAAATTAAAACCCAAAGCTGCTATTATAAGAGAAAAAGGAGTAAATGGTGATAGAGAAATGGCTTATTGTCTCCATTTAGCAGGCTTCGAGGTTATAGATATTCATATGACTGATATTATCGAGGGCAGAATAAATTTAGATGATATCTCATTCATTGTTTATGTAGGTGGTTTTAGTAATTCCGATGTTCTAGGATCTGCTAAAGGATGGGCTGCTAATTTTTTATATAATGAAAAAGCAAAATTAGAATTAGATAAATTTTATAGTAGAGAAGATACTTTGAGTTTGGGTGTATGCAATGGTTGCCAATTAATGGTACATCTTGGTCTATTATCTGATAATGAAAATTACCGTCCTACTATGACATGGAATGATAGTAGAAAATTCGAAAGTAATTTTATCACTGTAGACATCAAAGAATCTAACTCTATACTTTTAAAACCTCTTATAGGCTCGAGATTAGGTGTATGGGTTGCTCATGGAGAGGGCAAATTTATATTAAATGGTAATGAAAATGATTATAATATTGCTATGAAATATTCATATCACGATTACCCTGCTAACCCTAATGGTTCTGATTTTGATGCAGCGGCATTGACATCTGCTGATGGTAGACATTTAGCTATGATGCCACACTTAGAACGTTCGATTTTTAGCTGGCAATGGCCATATTCTACCGATAATATCAAAAAGAATAAATTTACTCCCTGGATAATGGC